>CAYWMP010000007.1:22948-64446 GCA_964459445.1 uncultured Desulfobacteraceae bacterium | reverse complement strand
CTTTATTTCTTTATATTATAAAATTATATAATTTAAATATAATTAAATATTACTAATCAGATCCTAATCAACATTTTTTTGCCTTAGCAAAGACAGGATCTTGCAACGGGATATCTCCTTTGTCAATTGTACACCCGAAAAAATCCTATTTTTATCGGGCCGAGCAACAGAAGATACCAACACAGAGGTTTCACAATGAGGAGCGTTACATGACCCACTACATCGTCTGCCACAAGAAAAGAAACAACCCGCGAATTCATGTTCGGATCTGCGAAAAAAAATGCTCCCTGAGAGCCGATTGCGAAGAATTCTTGACCTATTGTCGTCTTGTCGGGGAAAACAAAAGCCCCTCTTTGCCGGAGACGTCCCAAACTGTGGAATTGAGTGCGGCATAGAGCCTCACGATTTCGCGTCCACTCCATACCTTTCCGGCAGCTCAATTCTCGTCACAAGGACATTTTCTTTTTCCCTGATCAGGTCCACCTTTCCCCCATGACGGTGGATAATGATTTTTGAAAAAGGTAAATCAAGGACTGTCAACTCCGTCTGATCCTCAATATGGGGAAAAAAGAATTTCTCCAAATCATCTTCTGATAAACGAGACACCGTGTGTCTTAAAACAACCACAACGTTATCGGTCGCCTGAGTCGTCCCCAGCAAGAACTCCCCCCCTACAGGCGTACTCACGATGGCATGCATAATGAGGCTCTCAAAGGCCTGATTCAATTTCTCATAATCCCCTTGAATCCTGGGTAGATCCGGGGAGAATTCCATTGCGGTCTTTATCTGTCTTTCGTCAAATCTTCCCTCTAGTCTCTCCAACCAACGCTCCAATAGTTCATTAATATCCACTTCTTTCAAAGAGAGATCAAAGGGCTTGATGGAAGACAAGAGAATTTTCAAAAAACTCTCCAATCTTGCCACTTCCTTTACGATGATACCAGCCATTTTCTTTTGGTTATCATCCTCCGGAAGAGAGTCGCGAAGACGTCTTGCAAACCCACCCGCACTGATCAAAGGATTTCTAATTTCGTGTGCCATCCTCGCAGAAATCTCGCCCAGTATTTTCACTTCCTCACTACGGAGCGCCCTTTCCTGCAAACTTTTTATTTCGGAAATGTCCATCATGATGCCGTCAACCCATTTTACCCTCCCATTGCCCTCTCTTGAGGGTATGGCATGGTCGATAAAGGTCAAAAGGCATCCTTGTTTATCTCGGACCATTCTTTCAATGCGGACTTCTTCACCGCTTTGGAAGCAGGCTTGGATAATGTCTCCGTTTTCCTTTTCCCCTCCACAGATCTTCATTCGCCAGAAGGTCCTATCCCCGACCGCTTCTTCAATCGAGTAACCCAGGCTTTCTGTAAGATAGGAGTTGATAAACTCCGTTGTGCCGTCGGGGAGAATCCGGTAAACGATGAGAGGGACGTTCTCCACAAGGGTGCGGTAGTTTTCCAGAGAGGCCACAAGATCCGAGGTCCTTTCATCAACCCTGTGCTCAAGAACCCTAGCATGTTGCTCAATCTGATTGCGCCTCCTTATTAGGGCATCCAGCATGCGATTGAGTGCCTCCGTAAGGGTTCCGATTTCGTCGCTAGGTCTGGGCTCAAGCCTGCTTTCTCTCTTTTCCTCGGCAATATCTTTTGCCTGTTTTACTATCTCCTTGATGGGTCTCAGGAATAGGACGGCCACTAGATAAGTAAGGAACGATGAAATAGCAATCCCGATTATACCCACCATGAACATGATATTTCTTGTACGCAAAAGCCGTTCCTGTATCTGGGAGCGGTCTTGACTAAACTCTACAAGAGCCACTATTTCCCCCGAGTAATCTTTGAGCGGTCCGAGCAAAATAGATCTTTTTGGCAATCCTTTAGGGGCGATAAAGATGGACGGCGCCTCGCTCCGCTCCTTCATCAACTTCGGGCCTATAAATGAAGCCTCGAGGCCGGACCCTACTCTGGCCAAAACCCGATGGCGTCCCTCCCCGCCTATATCGTATAGGGCAAGATCGATTCCCAAACTCCGGTGTAGATCCTTTAGGAAGGCTTCACCGAAAGCATGCCCGATCTCAACGGTCCCCACCAGATCTCCCTTTAAAAAAACCGGCGCCACGCCGCGTATGCCGAAGCCGGTCTTACCTCTTTCAAGTCCCGATACCGGCATATAGGTGGTCATTGCCTCAATGATTGTGCCTCTTTCGGAGCGCATATCGTCACCAAAACGGGTGGGATAATGGAGCCGCAAAAAGGATATGCCTGGCGGGATGTGGAAATGAAATTGCTCGATATGAAAATCCGTTTTTAGTTGCACATAGGTTTGAACAAGCAAGTTATTCAATTGTTCTCGTTTCTTTTCGGAAAGCAGCTTTTGAACACTTGGATTTTCAGCAATCATGGTGGCAAGGGAAACGGCCTGGTTTTCCTTGAGGCGAAGCCGTTCTAAGAGATGCTGGTAATAGTGAAGAACATCTTTCCTTTCTTCCTCCTTTATCAGATCCTGTTGTGATGATAACCCGATATAGGCCAGGGTTGTGGTACCGGTGAAGGCCAACAGGAGAAAAGGGATTAAGAGTTTCCATTTAAGGCTGATGCCCTTAATCTTTTCTATTTTGTCTGAAAACATTGGAATTTATGCCTGTGAAAGTTATGGAGCTACTGCGGACCGATCCCCATCATTGTTTATAAGCGCAAACTTAAGCAATAGCTTTGGGCTATCAGAATATCGAATATCGAACAAGGAATAATGAATGTCGAAAATTGGAATAATGCCTGCCTGTGCGATGCATGCAGACAGGGATTTGAAGGAATTTTTGAAATACCAAAAAACAAGCACCAAATTACAAATAAACCTCAAATACCAATGACCTGGACCATTTTGATCTTTGCAATGCTTATGAAAATGTCTTTTTCAATGATCAGGATTGCGAGGTTCCGGGTTCCCCGTTTAGGGTTGGTCGTTGAAGAGCTTTTTAACCTCTGATCATTTGCCACCTTCTTCGATTTCATATGCCGGTTTGGCGTTTTGAATTTCGGTCATTGGAATTTGATTGTTATTTGGGATTTGTTATTTGGGATTTCTACTAACTCAACTGCTTCGTGAACGGATACAACCATCTTTATGGGTGAAAAACCCAACTCATTAAGAAGATACAATTCCGAGACGTTATAATATAGGCATTTTCTTCATATCTTTCATAATCCTCTTCTGTCGTTCGCTCACTGTCTTGTTAGGATTATTGGGCGACCATTTATGCGGGCTGGGGAGGATTGCCGCCAGCAGGGCGGATTGTGAGGCTGTGAGATTTGAGGCATCTTTTTGGAAATACTTCATAGAGGCGGCCTCGGCGCCCATAACTCCCGGGCCCCAGTCCACGGTATTGAGGTAGATCTCCAGAATCCTTTTCTTATTCCAAAAAGTCTCAATGAGTACCGTATAATAGGCCTCGGCCAATTTTCTTGACCAACTGCGACCATGCCACAGATAGACTGTCCGCGCCACCTGCATAGTAATGGTGCTTGCCCCTCTCACTCGCTTTGCAGTAAGCAGATCTCGAACGGCTTCGTTGAGTTCAAAAAAATCAAATCCGCGGTGTGAGAAGAATCGTTGATCTTCAGCCGCTAGAACGGCCCTGCCTAAATGAGAAGAAATCTCCCTTAAGGCCTTCCATCGGTAATCAGGCCATCGGTAACCGACATCGGTGATCCTGCTTTCACACCAACGCCAGGCCATAAAGGCCGTAAAGGGGGGATCTATAAATCTGAGAAGCGCGACCTGGAGAACGGTCAATATGAATAGGACGAGGAGCAGTTTGAGGCAAAGCTTCAGGAACCAATTCAACACACGCCGTGGACCCTTTGCTTTTTTTTTCCGGGCCAATACCTTTTACCCCGCCAAAATGTTGGGTTCATTCAAACTTGTGAGAGATCCCTTACACAACTTAGAAATTTACTTACCCGAAAACCCTCAGCCTTCTGTTTATCGATGTCCTTGAATTTATGATGTAGATTCTAAGAGCAGGGCAATAGGTGTTTGAATGTTAATCGATCACCAGAAGTCGAAATTTACTCTTTTGTGCCTTCCTTGCCGTCTTTAACCTGTTGGAGGAATGCCTTGTTGGCTTTTCTCAAGAGGTGTTCTGCGTTTAATCCATGATGCCTTGCCAAATTTGCCAGGCTAAAAAGGAGCGTCCCAACTCTTTCTCCGACCATGTCATTAACCTGCCCCGCTATCGCATCCTTAAGGGCCTCGAAATCATCCTGCACCCCGTCCCATATGTCCACTTCCTTCGATAACCCAGGAACCCATCTTGAGGTGCGCTCACATAGCCGGTGGGTTTTCATAAGTGCCGGCAGATTTGCAGGGATACTCTCCAGGGCAGTGAGAGGACCCGTGTCCTTACCGTGCTCTTTTTCCTTCAATTTCTGCCAGTTTTCTTTCACCTCATCGGGCCCATCGACCGTTGTTTTCCCAAAGACGTGCGGGTGACGGCTGATCATTTTCTCTTTTATTTTCTCGGTAACGTCCAAGAGATCATAATGATCCTCCTCCTCTGCAAGTCTGGCCAAAAAATAAATCTGGAAGAGGAGATCTCCTAATTCTTGACATACCTCTTCAGGCACACCCTTTTCTACGGCTTCGACCGCCTCAAAGGCCTCCTCAAGGAGATAGGTTTTGATTGTCTCATCGGTTTGCTGTGCATCCCATGGACATCCGCCCGGTCCGCGGAGTCTGGAGACGAGGTCATAGAGCCCCACTAGAGATGCGGCCAGTTCGTCTTTATTCATTTTCTATCCGCAATGTCCTTAACGCCTTCGGAGACAATCTTTCCCATTTCGCTTTTTGTTTTTATGAATTTTTCTTTCCAGCTTTTGTAATGCCCTGGAGACATGAAACGGGTCATTGTCTGATAGGACGTAATCACCCATGGGGCGAGTTTTGATCCGGCAATCAAGGGGGAGCTTGAGGGGAAATAAAAGGTAAGCAATACAATGACAAGACTAATGATGATGACACCCTTCGTGATGGCCAGCAGGGTCCCGAGGATACGATCGAGCCATCCGAGGAATACTTTCCGAAAAATCAACTTCATAATCCAACCCAATAGATTGCACAGGACAAGGATGGCTGTGAAGATGCCCGCAAAGCTGACAAGAGGGAGAACAGAAATGGAGGGCAGGTAGGTTTTCAAATAATTCGTCACTTGAGGCTGAAAATGATTCGCCAACAGGATGCCCAAAATAACGCCTGCAAGCGATGCGATCTCTCTTACAAAGCCCTTTAAAAGGCCATTCACAATCAGAAAGATCATTAAGGATATGATAATAATATCAAGTAAATTCATAGGTCTTTCTTTAACAAGCTGGTCATTCTACGTCAAGATGAATGTCTGATCATCAAAGCAGAGAGTTGACGAACGCCTTTGGTTGTGACATTTTTGAGATAGGATTTGCCTCTCCCTAAAGTACCTAATAATGGATCAGAGCATCAGGTGTTTCCATCATGGGGAAGGGAGACGGTCCCGAATGAGTGTTCACATTCTCCGGGTCACTTTTGCTGTTGGATTGTTGCAAAATTTTTAATTGCGTTTTCTAAGGAGTTCAAAATGGAAAACAAAGTGAAAGCCATGGCGATGGCCTCGTTGATCGCGGATTCTTTGGCCCTTGGTGTCCACTGGATATATGATGTGGATCTCATTGCGAATGAGTTCGGCAGGGTCGAAGAATTGCTGAAACCGACATCGGACTCCTATCATCCCTCCAAGGATAAGGGAGAATTTACCCACTATGGTGATCAGGCCTTTGTGCTTTTAGAATCCTTGGCAGCAAAAAGAGGATTTGATGGAGCCGACTTTTCGAATCGTTGGCGAACCCTCTTTCAAGATTACGCCGGATACTATGATCATGCCACAAAGGACACACTCGAAAATCTTTCCCGGGGATTAAATTTTGAAGAAGCCGGTTCCTCCTCCGGTGACCTGGCTGGGGCAACCCGAATCGCCCCGCTAGTTTATTATTATCGGTCGGACCTGGACAAACTTCTGGAGGCCGTAGAGTTGCAAACCAAGATGACCCACAATAACCCCGGGGTTTTGCAGTGTGCCGATTTCCTTTCCAGAGTTTCCTGGATGGTCCTGGAGGGACAACCACCCGCCTTCGCAATCGAGAAGGTTGCAGACCGATTGTCGAATGAATCCCCTCTTTCCGATTGGGTGAGCAAAGGCCTTGAATCCAAGGACAATGATAGTGTGGAAACCATTGCCGGGTTTGGACAAACCTGCAATCACGCTGATGCCTTCTCTGGGGTTATACACCTTATCGTGAAATATGAGAGCGATCTGAAAGAAGCACTGATCCAGTCGGTCATGGCAGGGGGCGATAGCGCAGCAAGGGGGATGGCGGTTGGCTTGGTCCTTGGAGCCCATTTGGGAATGGAAAATATCCCCGCGCATTGGGTTTCCGGACTCAAGAAATTCAGCCAAATCCAAGGTCTGTTGGATTGCCTGTCTTAGAATCCCAAGGGGCCTTTGCACATCCTGCCTATTTACGGTAAACTTACTAATGGCTTTTAAATTGTTTATCCAGAGGCGAAGCGCCAGTAATGCTATCTGAAAAGGAAAGAATTGATCTTATCACCAGAGTCAGTCTTGACCTGGATACGATAAAAGACGTCGATCTGCTTCTGGAGAAAATTCTTTCCTATGCCAAGGAGTTTTTCAATGCCGATGCCGGTTCCATTTATTTGAAAGAAGGAGATAATCTTAAATTCAGCCATACGCAAACCGACTCCCTCCAGAAGAGGCTGGATCCGGGGAAAAAACTCATTTATCGCACCTTCTTGATCCCTATCGATAACAATTCTATTGTCGGTTACGTAGCAAAAAACAGGGAGACGGTGAACATCCCTGATGTCTACAAACTGAATGATAGCGTCCCCTATTCATTTGATTCCTACTACGACAGGCTTTCACAATATAGAAGCCACTCGATGTTGACAGGTCCATTGACCAACCAGCGAAACGATGTCATTGGAGCCGTTCAGCTTATTAACGCCCAGGATGATGCGGGTAATATCATTCCCTTCTCTACCTACGATGAGTCCTTTATCAAGTATTTTGCCACGATCGCCGCCCTAGCAGTGGAACGCGCCCAGATGACCAGGAATATCATTCTCAGGATGATCAGCATGGCCGAATTGAGAGATCCTAAAGAAACAGGCGCTCACGTCAATCGAGTTGGCGCCTACTCCGTTGAGATCTTTGAATCATGGGCAAAAAAGAAAGGACTTTCCGCTGAGTACATTGAAGGGGAGAGAGACATTATGAGGATGGCTGCCATGCTTCATGATGTGGGGAAAGTGGCCATCAGCGATCTCATCCTCAAAAAACCCGCCCGGCTTACCGAGGATGAATTCGAGGTCATGAAGAGCCACACCTTTTTAGGGGCTCGCCTTTTCAAGGAACTCCAATCGGATTTCGAAGAGATGGCAGCGCAGGTGGCGCTGAACCATCATGAAAAATGGGATGGAACTGGCTACCCTGGCCATTTGGATCCGATCAATGAGAAAGCCCTTCCCGGCCACGAAGAACCGGACGGGAAACCCAAATCGAAGAGAGAAGAAGAGATTCCCCTTGCCGGACGCATCGTTGCAGTGGCAGACGTTTACGATGCCCTTTGTTCCCGTAGATCCTATAAAGAGGCCTGGACTGAGGAGCGCGTCCTGGAGGAAATACAGGCCTCCTCAGGGAAGCACTTTGATCCAGAAATTGTTGAAGCCTTCTTCTCTTGTCTTGAAATCCTCCAGGCAATTGCTGGGCACTATCCGGACGAAGAGTAGGGACCGTTTTAAGTCACAAAAAGACAACACCTCGCCACACCCCAACCTATCCCGTTTCCAGTCTATTCCTATCTATTCCAATCCTTAGAGGCAACATGAATCCACGCCTGCAAGCCACGGAGTCCAACTGAAAAGTGCAACAATATCTTATAGTTGTTTTGATATTGACTTTCTGACCGGCTTGTATATAGTATATCCTGCCAATTTTCATGGAGTTTTGTGCCTGACAAACAGGATACAAAAACCATCCGACCTGTTGGCATCCTGAGACCTTTGCAAAATGCTCAATTTTGGTCAAGGTCAAGGAAAATGAGGATTTTAGCCGCAGGAATACTCGAAGTATTTTGAGGACTAAAATCCGAATCTGAAGCAGCTTGTCCCGTCGTAGCTCTTGCCGCTCCATAGCTTTAACGACGGCGGGTTAGCGAAGACGGAAGATTGTGCAAAAGAGGGCGTTTTGCATAGGTCTCATCCTTTGGACTCGAATTACTTTGCTTGTTAAACTAATGTCAACGCATCTTGTCAGGCTTTAGACCGTTTATTATGGGCCGGCCTTAGCAGGTCAGCCTTCATTGAATGATAGGGTTTATTCTTTAACCTGAACAAAGATCACAACTGCCATTTCCACCTTAACGAATCATTCACAAGCCAAACCTAACCTGTTGGTTTCCTGATGGGATAACCCTGGTTCACACCAACGGCTTGTTCATCTGAGAATGGTTCCCTTGTTATGCATGGCTACACGATGGTTTTGCGTGATCTGACCCTGTTGCAGAATCGGAATTTGGTACTGGAGAGATGCCGGATATTGGAAATGGATTCTACGGCAAGTGAAGCGTTGAACCAGAATCCCCCTATTCCCATCCTATGAAAGCCCTTAGTCCACCGGGACGGCATCAAGCCAACGCCATAGACCCTTTAGTGTCCATCCGGTAATTAGAGGCATACTATCGGTTTGCCTTCGGCCGAGAGCACCATGGAACCGTGCCGGCCAAAATCGAACGTTTTAAGTTTGCCCAAAGTGATATTCCTAGAGGAAGGAGACGGAATCGATTATGGATTTCTATCTATTTGTAGAGGGCCCTTTGTTGTGGATCGCCTTTTTGGTTTTCATTATTGGTTCACTCCTGAGGGCTGCCCTGTTCCTTGTAGAATCCCGCCAAAAGGACAAAATCATCTATAATCATTTTAGCTGGAAGTACGTCTTTGCCACCATCGGTCGCTGGTTGCTGCCCATTAACAAGGACATTGCCAAAAATCCCATATTCACGATTTCCGGGTATGTTTTTCACATTTGCTTAGTTGTCGTACCCATCTGGCTGTCAGGACATATCACCCTATGGGAAGAATCCCGGTTCGGATGGTCCTGGACGCCCCTCCCTGAATCGGTGGCGGACTGGATGACCCTGATTTTCTTGGCCATTGCCCTATTCTTTTTGCTGCGGCGCATTTTTTCTGCTGATATTCGCCTTCTCTCCACCTTCTCAGATTATTTCATCCTCGTGGTCGCGGCCTTGCCTTTCCTCACCGGATATTTCCTCACCCACGGGACATTAGACAATATTTCGTTCATGGGAGACAATATGACGCTCCTGCATATGCTTTCCGGCGAACTCATGCTGATTTTGATACCCTTTACCAAGCTTTCCCATTTCCTTCTCTTCTTCTTTTCCCGCGCTTCCACGGGCATCGAATTTGGCCGCCGGGGGTATTCCATGTGACGTTTTCCTTTATCTGAATGATATTGATTCCTAAGGAGAGTGAATATGAATGAAGCCATTAATCCGAACGAAATCTTAGACTTCTTAAAGCCCAAACTGGGGGCGCGTTTTAAGACCTGGCTGAAGATATGCGCCCATTGTGGATTGTGTGCGGACACCTGCCATCATTATACCGCCAGTGGGAATGATCCCAAGATGATTCCTGCCTATAAGGTCAGGTTTATTCTCGACATGCTTAAAAAGAAAGGCAAGGTGGATCAAGAATATCTCAAGAAGGTCTACGATACGATCTATTATGAGTGCAACATGTGCCGCCGATGCACCCTATATTGCCCCTATGGGATTGATATCGCCCTCTTGATTTCCCTCCTACGAGCGCTCCTCTTATCCCAGGGCATGGCCCCTGAAGGTTTGGTAAAGGCCATTGAGAACTACAAGGAATTCGGTAATCAGATGGCCGTGTCCAAAGAAGACTGGGTCGAAACCATTGAATGGTGTGAAGAAGAGATGGCGGAGGAAATTGTTGGATTGAAAATCCCAATTGACAAAAAAGGCGCCAAGATCATGTATACGGTTAACGCCAGAGAACCCATGTTCTATCCTCAGGATATCATGGAAGTATCAAAGATCTTTCAGGTGGCCGGCGAAGACTACACGGTCCCAAGCGAAATGGGATGGGACGATACCAACTTGGCGATGTTTTGTGGTGATGTCAAAACGGCAAAAATGATCGTAGAAAACACCTTTAAGCGAGCAGAAGAATTGGAGGTGCAGCAAGTCGCAATAACGGAATGAGGCCACGCCTATCGAGCGCTTCGGTTCGAAGCGCCCACCTGGATGGGTTACACCCCGAAACAAGAAGTGATCCATTCCGTAGAACTCTTTTACGACTACATCCGAGACGGCCGTATTAAGCTAAAGGAAAAGCTCAAAGAACCTACAACGGTCCAAGATCCCTGCAATGTGGTGAGAAGCGGCGGACTGGGTGAAAAAAACCGCCTACTCGCCGAAATGCTTTCCGAGGATTTCCGCCCCATGAAACACCAGGGCAACTACAACTATTGCTGCGGGGGAGGAGGCGGCGCCATGCCCATGGGCGGGGAGATGAGAAAACATCGTCTCAAATGCGGTGAGATAAAGGCCGAACAAATAAAAGAAACGGGAGCCAAAATCGTTTTCGTCCCCTGCCATAATTGCATTGACCAGATCAGAGATCTCTCCAAGGAATATGACCTTGGCATCAAGGCTATACATTTTAAAGAAGCTATTTCTGAACTGATGGAAATACCCGAAGAGATGATTCCAAAGGAAGAGGATGAAGAAGACGTTGGAGCTGTGGAGGAAGCCGCTCAGTCCGGAGCCTAGACTCATCCGGTTCATTGATTCGCGCTTCTTTATTGGGATGTAAAACTCCGCCTACTTCTCTTAGCATTTGCGAAACAAAGCGACCTTTTGTATACTGGGGCACGTTACGAAGAAAAGAAAAAGCCAAACCCTAATGAGTTAATACGCGTCAATTTCAAAGGGGGCCGTCTGTTGGACACCCAAGGGAAGACAAGCAGCGACTCGGAACAAATCGCCGGCATCACTGAGCAAGGCCCCTCTCCCCATACCTCTTCTCAAAAGCGCCGCAATGTTTTTTTCATCACTTTCATCATCATGCTTGCCGCCTGGATACTTCTTTCAGGCAAATTCGATCCCTTCCACTTAACCCTCGGTGTCATATCTTCCGCAATTGTCGCCTTTTTCTCAGGAGATCTCCTGTTCCAGTCTCCATTAATCAGACAACTGCCCGCCTCCTGGTACCGATTCGCGAGCTATTTGCCTTGGCTTCTCTATCAGATATTCCTGGCTAATCTCCATGTCCTCTACCTGACTTTCCATCCTCGAATGTTGGATCTCATTGACCCCCGGATTATCCGATTCAGAAGTTCCCTGAAAAGCGACCTATCCCTTGTGACCTTTGCCAATTCCATCACGCTTACTCCCGGAACCATTACGGTCTATGTCTCCATTGACGGAGACTTCAGTGTTCATGCTATTGACGAAAAATCGAGAGAAGGGCTGCCTGGTGAAATGGAAAAACGGATTGCCAAGGCATTCGGTGAATCATGATGGATCAAATCTTCCTATACTCCGGTCTGTGCCTTGCTTTCATTATGGTTCTATCGCTTTATCGCGCCATCTTTGGCCCGACTGTCCTGGACAGGCTCATTGGAGCAAATGCCATTGGCAGTAAAACTGTTGTTCTTCTGATACTCATCGGCCTTATCTACCATCGGGTGGATATGTTCGTCGACATCGCCCTGGCCTATGCCATGCTGAACTTTATCGCTGTGCTTGCCGCATCTAGATACTTTCAGAAACGAAAAGGGTTACACGAAGAACTTCGTTAGCTTTTTCTTTGCCCTAGCCGGACCACGCTTCCCCTCTTCATAGGGGTTGATAACAAACTCAAAATGATTTGACACCGAGAGGGCCTCCAAATGAACATTGTTGTTGTCTTTTTACTCCTATGCGGCCTCATCTTCTTCGCAGGAGGGGCCGTCGGCATTCTGCGTTTCCCGGATTTTTACTCCCGTCTCCATCCTGCAGGAAAACTCGACACCATGGGCTCCCTCTTTATGCTACTGGCCTTGGCATTGTTCAATCTCCATCATTTTTCTTTAGGCACAGTCCTGACCAGCCTTAAGATCCTTCTTATCGTTGTATTTGTCTTTCTATCCAGCCCTACCGCCATTCACGGCATTGTGGATGCGGGCGTACGAGCGGGCCTTTCGCCCTGGACTAAAGGAGAAGAAAGGAGATAGATCAATGACCTGGCAATTGGACCTGGCTATCCTCACTCTGGTGGTAGTTTGTGCTATCGCCGCCATCTCAATCAAGGATCTGCTGGGTTCTGCCATATTATTCGGCGCCTATAGCTTCATGTTGTGTTTGCTTTGGTCCATCATGGGGGCAGTAGACGTGGCCTTCACCGAGGCATCCGTCGGCACCGGTGTCAGCACGGTCTTTTTTGTAGCGGCCGTCTTTCGAACGACAAGGAGGACAAAGGATTGAAAGCCATTGGATTGGTAATCGTTGTTTTGACAGGCATCCTGCTCATTTATGCAACCCTTGATTTCCCGTCCTGGGCCGACCCCGCATCACCTGCCAGCACCCATCTCTCACCCCACTATATTGAAAAAGCCCTTGAAGAGACGTCCGTCCCCAATCTCGTAACCGCTGTTCTTGCGGACTATCGCAGCTATGACACCATGTTTGAAACCACAGTCATTTTTGCGGCAGGTGTGGCCTGCTTTTTTCTTCTCAGGACATTCAGGAAAGAAGGCCCTGAACAGAGACTCTACCGCCACTCGCTCACTGGTTTAACCATACAGATTAAGGATGGAAAGGACTTGCCGGCGGATCTGGATGAGTTTGAGAGAATAGACACCCTATGGACGCCCCATGATCTCATCATTGAGACCATGAGCCGCATTCTGATTCCCTTTATCCAGCTATTTGCGTTGTACGTGATTGCACACGGGCATCACAGCCCCGGCGGGGGCTTTCAGGGCGGCGTAATTCTTGGGGCCAGCATTATTCTCCTTGCCATTTCCCATGATCTCAGAGGCGCTCTGAAGCGTATGCAGGAAAGGGCGGATACGATTTTGAGCGCGGCCGGCGTCTTTATCTATGCCGGTACCGGGGCGGTTTGTCTCTTGTTGGGACTCAATTTCTTGGATTTCAGTGCCCTTGCCAACGTTCTTTTTGTGGACCCTGTTACGGCCCGATCCCACGGAATCCTTATCGTTGAAATCGGGGTCGGCATAGCCGTCATGGCCACCATGATATGGATCTATAACAATATCTCATCAGCAGGGAAATACGATGAAGGACTATAGGATTTCCTTATGACAGATATTCTCGAAATAGTCGTCTCTAAATACAACTACTGGATCTACATCACACTCATGATGATCGGCCTTTATGCCATGATCGCCAAAAGCAACCTGGTGAAAAAGGTCGTGGGCATGAATATATTTCAAACGGCCATTATTCTTTTCTATGTATCCACGGGCGCCAAAAGGGGTGCGACCATCCCTATTCTCGAACATGCGCATAGCAATATCCCTCACGTAATCCATGCAGCAGACTACATCAATCCATTGCCCCATGTTCTCATGCTTACGGCCATTGTCGTGGCCGTTTCCACCTTTGGGGTGGCCCTGGCGTTGGTCCTTAAAATCTTTATACAGTACAACACCCTGGAAGAAGACGAACTAATCGCAAAACTAAATGAGGAGCAAAGAACCCTGCCGTAGCCCGTCCTCCGCAGTAGCACTGCTACGGAGGATGGACAATGATTTTTCTGCGGCTTAGCCGCTGTTGCTTATTCTCACATAGGGGGATCTCCGGCACGGCCCTTCGAAGATCCCAATTTATCGGAGGAGGACCGGGTTTCCTACAATGAAATGAATCGACATATTAGCGCGGACATTACTCAAAGGTCATTAGCATGGAGATGATTATCTCGCAGAGCCCCATTCTTATTGTGACCATCCCTCTACTTTTCGCGTTTCTGACGCTCGGTGTGGGGCTGTGGGAGAAAAAGTTCTGTTATCCTTTGGCCATCATCGCCCTCTCCTTGAGCCTATTCTCGGCGCTGTTTACCCTAAACACCGTTCTCAAACAAGGAACGATTCACTACTTCCTGGGCAGCTGGGCGCCACCCTGGGGAATAGAGTACGTCATAGATCACTTCGGAATCTTTGTTGCGATCGTCGTGTCCTCCATGAGCCTTTTTGCGGCCATTTACGCCAAAAAAACGGTTGAAAAGGAGTTGCCCACCAAAATTGTCGCCTTCTATACGCTCCTGCTCCTGCTCGTGACCGGGCTTCTGGGCATAGTGTTGACCGGGGACATGTTCAACCTCTATGTATTATTAGAGATTGCGTCCATTACGGGATATGCCCTGATAGCCGGTACGGCAGGCAGAGCGACGGTTGCGAGTTTTCGATATGTCCTGATGGGGACTGTCGGCGCCTGCTTTTATCTTATTGGTCTTGGATATCTCTATATCGTCACCGGGTCTTTGAATATGGAAGATCTGCGGATCCTGCTGCCTCCGCTCTATATGAACAGGGCGGTACAGGCGGCCTTTGTGTTTATTTTCATAGGCTTTGGCATCAAGATTGCCCTTTTCCCTCTCCATGCCTGGCAGCCCGATGCCTATACCTATGCCCCATCCGCAGTAAGCGTTATCATCTCTACGGCTATGGCGAAAACCTCCATTTATGCCTTGATAAGGATTATCTATTCGGTCTTCACCATCAAATTCGTGGCAGGCTTCCTGCCCCTATTTGATATTATTTGCTGGATCGCCGTGATCGCAATGGTCGTTGGCTCTATCTATGCGATAGCACAGTCAAACCTGAAAAGGATGCTGGCCTATTCAAGTATAAGCAATGTCGGATACATTATGCTGGGCGTCGGCCTCTCTACTTCAACTGCAGTTGGAATAACTCCCGCTCTGATGCATATCCTCAATCATGCATTGATGAAGGGGTGCATGTTTATGGCAGCATGCGCTTTCATATACAAAGCAGGATTGTGGGATATAAAGGATTTTGTCGGATTAGGCAGAAGGATGCCTTACACCTGCTTTGCATTTATCCTGGCATCCCTTTCCATGATTGGCATGCCGCCCAGTGTTGGATTCATCACGAAATGGCATCTCATACTTGCCGCCCTGGATGCCGGAAAATATGTGTTTGTAGGTGTGATATTTTTCAGTACGCTCCTCATGATCGTCTATTTCTGGCGTGTGATAGAGATCATGTACATAAGGGTTGAAGAGGGCAAAGAAATCAAACCCACCGTGGACGAAACCCCCAAGACGATGCTTATCCCTGGATTAATCTTAGGGATTCTCTGTTTCGTTGTCGGAGTCGCATGGATCTCGGGGATGTTCTCCCCTATTCTGGAAGGGGTTAATTCGGGATTTGGTCTGGGAATCAAACCATGACAGTTGTCGAATCCATAAGACCGCTATTAGCCATTTCATGTCCCGCCATTTGTGCCTTTCTCATTCTCTTCTTCAGGAAGCAACCAAACATAAGGGAGGGCTGCACACTAATCGCCGGGGTCTTGCAGTTCTCCATCATCCTCTCCATGGCGCCGATTATTCTGGATGGGAATGTCATCAGACTTCATCTCATCACCATATACTCGGGCATTGTCTTCAGCTACAAAGTCGATGCCTTTGGTCTTCTTTTCGCCATAACCTCTTCCTTTTTGTGGATTCTCGTCTCCCTCTACTCCATAGGCTATATGCGTGCATTGGAAGAACACGCCCAGACGCGATATTACTTCATGTTCGCCCTTGCGATATTTTCCGCGGTGAGCATAGCCATGTCCGAGAACCTCATTACATTCTATCTTTTTTATGAGGCACTGACACTGTCCACTTACTGGTTGGTTGCCCATCACGAGGATGAAGAGGCATTCTTTGGAAGTCGAAAATATCTGACCTATTTGCTTACCTCGGGGTGGTGTCTTTTCGCAGCAGTCGTTTTAACCTACAGCCTCACAGGGACCACTGATTTTGTTGATGGGGGCATATTGTCATCAGCTTCTGCTTCCAGCTTCACCTTAATCGTCCTGTTCATCCTTTTTGCTCTCGGCTCAATGAAAGCCGCATGGATGCCTTTTCACTCTTGGCTCCCCAGCGCCATGGTTGCACCAACGCCGGTAAGCGCACTCCTCCACGCAGTGGCCGTAGTAAAGGCCGGCGTTTTCGGATTTGTCAGGATAGTGAGCTATGTATTCGGGACGGACCTGATGGGCGAGCTTGGGCTCGGGATCATACTAGTCTCTGTGGCCTCCTTTACAATGATTGTAGGTTCTTTTTTCGCTATTGGGGAAGACAACCTCAAAAGGAGATTGGCCTATTCCACGATAAGCCAATTATCCTACATCCTCTTCGGCGTCGCACTCTTGAGTCCCTACGGTGTGACGGGCGCCATGCTTCATATTCCCTTCCATGGATTCATGAAAATCACTTTATTCCTTTGTGCCGGGGCAATCATGGTTGCAACCGGCAAGAAACAAATAAGTCAGATGAATGGAATAGGAAAAGCGATGCCCATAACAATGACGGCATTTACCATAGGCGCCCTCGGTATGTGCGGCGGTCCACCGGTTTCCGGCTTTATTAGTAAATGGTTTCTTTGCCTTGGCACTCTGCAAGCGGGTCAGTTGGTTTTCTTAGGCGTTATATTGTTGAGTTCTTTGCTTGATGCCGTGTATTTCTTCCCGATCGTAAGGAATGCCTTCTTTAGAAATCCCCCGGGTGAAGATGCCGGAGCTGTGGTTGTAAAAGAAAGGGAGCGGCCTTTGTACCTTTTTATGGTCATCCCCTTGGCCATAACAGCCGCATTTTCTGTTTTCTTTTTTCTGTTTCCAAATGCCTTTTATATATTCGACCTGGCCAAAATGGCTGTGGGAAATCTTTTTTAGTAACAGTTGGCCCCTATTGAAAGCTTTGGAGGTATACTCAATGCCCGCTAAGAGAAGCGATGAAATAGAAGGGGAAATGGAGCTTACCCACGAACCCAATCCCTTATATAGGAAAGTCTTCTACATCACCATCACGATAGGCGTATTATATTTGGGAGTGATTCTAATTAGGACCCTGTAAAAATGCGGAAACGGATCTCCACCCTAAACCTTCCGGTTAAGGAGAAAACACAAAATAATGAACGACCATATTCAAAAGAACGATTCGGATAACGGGGAAATGGAAAGCACGGGCCAAGCCCGGGATTCAGAGTCCAAATCGCCGCCTTCAAAAAAATACCTTTTTGACAATCCGCGGAACGTCAAAATTCTCCTGAGGACGTTCTTTTCTTCGCTTGTTGTCCTGTTGGCTATCGAGTTCCTGATCCACAAACATCCCCATTTTGCGTGGGAGGATTGGCCCGAATTCTATGCCGTGTTCGGGTTTGTGGCCTGTGTCGCCCTTGTTCTTGCTGCAAAGTACATCCTGCGACCCCTAATGAAACGACCAGAGGATTACTATGATTGATCCGGTACCGCCGGCAGCCATATTTATCATTGGGGCCTGGTTGGTTCCCTTGCTAAAGGGAAAATGGAAAAGCGCCTATATGCTGCTTTTGCCTGTCCTGGGTTTCATCAATCTCATCCGTATTCCCGAGGGTTCCCATTGGATCGTCAATTTTCTCAATTATCAACTGGTCTTCGGCGAGATAGACAGACTCAGCCTCCTTTTTGGCTACATCTTCCATCTAATAAGCTTTATAGCCATCCTCTATGCCATTCACGTAAAGGACGACCTTCAGCATGTCGCCGCCCTCGTATATGCGGGGAGCGCCCTGGGGGTCGTGTTTGCAGGAGATCTCTTTTCTTTCTTCGTGTTTTGGGAATTACTCACTGTGGCTTCCATATTCCTCATTTGGGCCCGCAGGACAAGCGCTTCACTCGGGGCAGGGTTTAGATACCTTTTGGTTCATTCAGCAGGGGGACTCTGCCTCCTGGCCGGTATCGTCTTGTATGTGAAAAACACGGGCTCCATCGAGTTCGGCTATATCGGGTTGGATAATCTCGCCTCCTATTTCATATTCTTCGGTTTCGGCCTTAACTGCGCGTGGCCCCTTCTCCATCCTTGGCTGACGGATGCCTATCCTGAAGCAACGATCACCGGGACCATATTCATGAGCGCCTTTACCACAAAATGCGCTGTCTATGCCCTCGCAAGGGCCTTCCCCGGCACGGAGGCGTTAATATGGATTGGGGCCCTCATGACCGGGTTTCCCATATTCTATGCGGTCATCGAAAATGACCTCAGGCGGGTGCTCTCCTACAGTCTGATCAACCAGGTTGGTTTCATGGTATGCGGTATCGGTATAGGCACACATCTGGCAATAAACGGGGCGATCGCCCATGCCTTTAATGATATTCTATTCAAAGCCCTGCTTTTCATGTCCATGGGCGCCGTCATGTACAGGACCGGGAAAATCAACGGCACCGCCCTGGGCGGATTGTACAGAACCATGCCCCTTACTTGTATCTTTTGTATGGTGGGAGCTGCCTCCATCTCTGCTTTTCCGCTTTTCAGTGGTTTTGTGAGCAAATCAATGGTTATGGATGCCGCCGGCGCAGGCCATATGAGCATCATATGGTTCATCCTGCTTTTTGCATCGGCCGGTGTGTTCCATCATGCCGGGATAAAGATTCCCTACTTCGCCTTTTTCTCCCACGACGCGGGTATGAGGCCTAAAGAGGCCCCACTCAATATGCTTCTTGCCATGGGGATTGCAGCGTTTCTATGCATTTTCATTGGTTCCTACCCCTGGCCCCTATATAGCCTGCTTCCCTATGCCGATGTTGCATATAATCCATTTGCAGCCCCGCACGTCCTGGGCCAGACACAACTCCTCTTTTTCTCCGCCCTTGCCTTCACCCTTCTTTTGCTCTCCGGCATTTATCCGGCCGAAATGAGGTGTGTCAATACGGACTCAGACTGGATATACCGGATGGGTGGCAGAATATTCATGAGTTTTTGCGAAAAACCGCTCAGGGCATTTGGGAACTATATGGATAGGAACCTTTTAAGTATAGCCCGAGTTTCAAAGTCTTCCCCCAATGGGGCCGTGCGGTGCGAGGCAAGCGTTGATAAAGTATTTCACTCGGGACTCACCTCTATCCCGACGGTATTCTATAATTGGGTGAGGCACCTCAGAACCGAGACAACCTATTTGCCCGTCAATCTTTCATACATCGTTCTATCTTTTGTTGTGTTTCTTATTATTATTCTGTCATTGGGTTAGGTAACTATGCCCCATATTCTACTTCAAATACTGCTAACGCCAATCATTGCTTCCCTTATCATTTTGGCGACCAGACACAGAATAGGGGAGAAGGCAGGCTGGTTAGCCTGCATCAGTCTCCTGTACAGCACGGTTCTCCTATGTATAGCCGGGCTTGAAGTCTACGGTGGCGAGGTCATCCTTGAAAAATACCGCCTAGGACCGGACGTTACCCTCAATCTTTTAGCCGATGGTCTGAGCCTCCCGGTTGCCCTGATAATCAATGTGATATGCGTTGTCCTTGGATTCTATTCCATGCATTATGTGGATCATCGGATTGAACTCATCTATGGAGAAGTAGACACCAGGACATGGCGCATTTATTACACGAGATTCTTCTTTCTTTATCTCTTCTTTCCCACAGGTTTCATGGGGGTTTCCTTTTCTACAAACCTCATATCCATGTACTTCTTTTTGGAGCTACTCACCATTATTCCCCTCTATTTCATTATGGCACAATTCGGTTATTCCGATTATATCACCCGTTATAAAGTTGCCTTGATGTGTCTCTATTGGGGGGTCGCCGGGGCCACCTTTTTCTTAATCGGCATTCTTTTGGGTTATACACAAATAGAAAGTTTTGAGATTTCTGAGCTGACTAATCTCGCAGGGAACCCAATGTGCTTTTGGGTTGCTTTGCTGATTTTTATTGGCCTGGCGACCAAGCTTGCAATCATACCTTTTCACGTATGGATGCCTTGGGTTCACGCAGAGCATCCCACCTGCATAGCGGGATTGCTGGCTGTTTATGCGAATATTGCGGCCTACGTTGCTGTCAGGGTTCTGGTCTTGCCGCTTCCCGATGACATCAGAGTATTTAGCATGCCGATTATGGTGTTTGCTTTTGTCACTATGGTCTATGGGTCCTTACTCACATTGGCACAGACCGACGCGAAGAGGTTCTGCGCCTGCTCAACAATTAGCCAGATCTCATACTCCGTATTTGGAATTGGTGCGATGACCATTTGGGGTATTGAAGGGGGGATGTTTTATTTCTTGAGTCATATTCTGGGGAAGGCAATCCTCTTCTCAACTGCCGGCATTTTGGTCTACACAACAGGGATTAGGGACATGCGGAATATGGGGGGACTTTGGTCAAAAATGCCAATAACGGGCATACTCTTTATATCCGGGGCACTGATACTATCGGCCCTACCCCCAACAAGCGGTTTCGTCGGGAAGTGGGTTCTGTTCGCGGGCGCTTTCAACAGTGTAAAACATGACCCCATCGGACTTATCGTTGTGGTCTTAGCCATAATATCAACGATTCTCACGCTTATCTATACATTCCTGGCTGTGATTAGAATCTTTTTTGGACCGCCAAAACCCGGACTATCAGGGGACAAGATCAAGGATCCTCCCTTGAGTATGAGCGTTCCGCTACTCTTTCTCGCGGCTATAGCTCTCCTCTTGGGACTGTTTCCGAAACCCATTTTATTTCTTTTGCACTCGGTCGTTGGGTCGCTGTGATAGCACGCCAATTATGGCAAAGGATTCCGAGAAATGGGAGTGACTGAACAAAAAGGAACAAAAGGATAAGGATGTTTAGTAGGGTGCATATCAATGATTCACGGATTAGCAAATAAGCGCCGAAACGAAAAAATCTCATGGAGGATTTCTAATGGTTACGAAAGATGACCTGAAAGGAATTTATCTGTTGGATAGGCTGACGGATGAGATGCTTGAGTTAATACCTCCCATTACTACCCTGCATCAGTTCGAGGAGGGAGATGTCATCTACGAAGAAGGTGATCCGGCGGACGACTTTCTTATGCTGAAAAGGGGCAAAATCCTTCTTCAAGTGGAACTGGCGGAGATGATTATTATTTCCCTTGGATCTATCAAGTCCGGTTATTCCTTTGGCTGGTCCGCCCTTCTTCCGGGATCTACCTACACAAGTTATGCTATCTGTTCAGAGCCCTGTGAGGTGATATCCCTGCCTGGCCGAGATTTCCTGAAAATCCTCAATGAAGATCATACCATGGGATATCGGGTTATGGATGCCACGATGAGGGTCCTTAAAAATCGCTTGGAGCGGCGCACAGGGCAGTTTTTGAAGGTCATGTCAAAACATCCGGATATCCAAAAACTTCTGGGGCTTTGAAGATTACTCATGCAGCCCAAGCCCATTATGTGATTTAGGATATAGTTATGAAAAATACTTGTAGAACATCCATGATTTCAGCAAGGTATCAGATGTTAGGCGCCGAGGAGTGACGATTGAGGCGTATATAAAATACGCTGCAGATCGGAGCGATCGAAGGCAACACAGCAGATGATGCCTTGATGGCATCAGGGAGCGGGGATAGGTCTTGACTTATATTAGTTGGTGTTCTAAATCTACTTTTGATTTTTTACATTAAGGGAGAAAAGACTATGCCGGGTAAAATACTGATCGTGGATGATGATCCCGATAACGTGGATTACATAAGCCTAATTGTGGAGGACAACGGTTACACCTTTGTCAGTGCCAATGAGGGCAAGACGGGTTTTGAGTTGGCCAAAAAAGAAATGCCGGATCTCATCACGCTTGATCTCATTATGCCTGGTGAAAGTGGTATCAAGATGTTTCAGGAATTGAAGAAGGATCCTGAACTCGCCAAAATCCCGGTAATAATCGTCTCGGGGGCATCGGAAGTCACTGGAGTTGATTTCAAAAACTTCCTGTTCAAGCAACCATTGAAGGGAAAGAAAAAAGTAGAAACAACTGGTGAGGCGGCCTTTTCGAAACCCAATGCCTTTGTTGAAAAGCCCATCGATCCGACTGTACTGATCAAACGAATCAAGGAAATTCTCGAAGCCTAAATCCTTCTTCTCACTCCCCCTATTTTTCTTGCCTTGGACCCTACACCTTGAGCCCGGGACCGCTTTGCAAGACGCCCTATTTCGATTATTTTGATGTTTCCCCGTTATCTTTGCAGCAATCTCGATTGCAGCAACCTTAGATCGATGGTTCAGTTGGTAGCACAATACGAATGACCGAATCCCTGTTCGGACCCGGTTCAACAGCGACAACGCCCCCACTATCCTCAATGAGCTGGTGGGCAACAAGCAATCCAAAGGTTCCCTTTTTCAAACCATCACTGCAGAATTCATCAAGGGATTTCCCTTTAAATTCCTCGGATAGATCCAGTCCGCCTGCCACCACTTCAAACGTTGTTCCCTGTTCGTTTTGAGCAGTTCTGATGGTCATGGAAAAGGATTTATCTTTTTTGTCCTTGAGGCCCATTCTGTCGATCACAAAGTTACAAACATTAAGCAAACATCGCTGCGCAACCTTTAAATCCAGAGAACATTCGTTCATCTCGGAGTGAAACTCCTGAACCAAATCAAGGTTTAAATCCTCGGCCCTTTCCTCCAACTGTTCAACCACCTCATCCACGATGTCGCTCGGGGAGCAGAATTCGAATTCCGGTTCCCTCTCGCGCGTATAAATGAGCATATTCATGACCAGATCGGAGACTTTGTTCACATTGGTTTGAACAATCTTCCATCCCTTGGACAATAGTTCCGGTTTATCCCTTTTAAAACTCGTGTTGACCATGTAAACGCCCGCCTCTAGACCGTTGAGGATATTCTTGACAAAATGGGCCATCCCGGAAACGGTCTCCCCAACTGCTCGTCTCCTCTCCTGTTCTGTCAAATCCTTTTGCAGGCGTTCAATGTCGCTTGCGTTCGTTCTGCATTGGTCATTTATCTTCAGCCTTTCTTCAGCACGCCTGATCGCAATCTCGAGGGACTCCCGAGTCACCGGCTTCTCTATGACATCCGATGCATCATGCCTAAGGGCCTCTAAAGCCGATTCCCTATCACTACCATCAACCATGACGATGACTTCGACTTCGCGTTCCCGGCCTCTGGCATGTTTAAGGATCTCGATACTGTTGATGCGAGGCATGCTATGCCCAACAATGATGATTTCAGACTTCCTTTCCTCATAGGCATCGATGCCCTTTTGCACCTCATCGGTCGTGATGATTTCGCTGCCATCTTGAGCAATGAGACGCTCCAATTCTTCCCTGATCTTTCCATCCTGTTCTATTAAAAGTATCCTGGACATGGCATTTCACCCCTCAAGCATTGTGCACACTATGATCTATCGCGTCAAACTTAACAAGCAGAGGACACACTCTTTCCGGAGCTATTGTATGGGACTGCCTCACTTGGCGAAAAGCTCAGGCCGCCGTTCTCGCAATTCCGACATGAACCTTCGACCACATTGGCGGCCGTAGTCAAAAAAGAGATCGATTCGATCTTCTGTGGAATCAAGGGGGATCTCACACCCTGAGGAAAGAATAAAACCGCTCCCCTCGCCCGCCGTTTCAATACACTGACGAACGGCGCTTTTCATTTCCTCATCGGTACCGGAGGCAAACAGAGTGGTTCCAACGTTTCCCATAAGCGTCAGGCGGTTGTCGGACATGTCCTTCATCTTTTTTAGGGATGAAGGGGCATCAAGGCTGATGAAGCTGATCCCTGTTTCGATGACATCCTCCATCATGGGATCGATAAATCCGCAGATATGGATGGCCATGGGAATCTTTTTGGCTCTGAAATAATCTCGCAGTTCTTTGTGATAGGGCTTTATGAAATCCCTGTATATTTGAGGAGAAATCAAGGTGCATGAGGCGCAGGCTTCACCTAGCGACGGCGCAAATCCGCCCTCCACCAGGGCATCGCCGACCTTTCTTACCACCTCAGTGGTGAATGTCATGATCTCGTGCACAAAAGGCGGATCGTCGATACAGTCGTTTAAGAGTTGCTCAACACCTCTTAGATGCATGGCGAGGTTCCATGGTCCCGAATGTCCTAAACCCATGGTCGCGGTTTTCCGAATCAGGGCTGAAACCCTCTCGCAAAGTTCCAGAAAATAGGGTAGCCGACCATCTTTATTGGGATCAGGAATTTTCAACCGGGCCAGTTGTGATTTTTCTTCAAGAAGTGGAGACGTGGGGTGAGTTATATTGTCTTCAGGAAACACCAGTTCGCAACCCACGGCCTCGGCCTCCAGATAGATATCGTTATATACGATGAGACTGTCGGGTTGAAACCGATCATAAAAGGCCAAATGGGCCTCAGCACTTTTTCTTGCATCGGTCAGAATGTCTTTGACTGTATAAGAGGTCATCCGGGCGCTGTAGGGTCCGATGAGGACGGTGATTGGAATCCGGTCGGTGTATTGCCGTTTGAGGGCAGATACCATATAGCTTCTTCCGGTTAAAGGTTCCATATTGCCGCTCCTTCCTAAAGAGGGAATCCAGTTAATATTAACAAATTAAGCCTTTATCATTTCGATATCAGATCTTCCAACATCATCATAGTTTTTTCCTGTGATAGGCCCTAAAAAAATGCTCAATATTCCTCTAAACACTTAAAAAATCTACCAATTCTATATCTTGGCCTTCGACAACCGAGATTTTAAAACACCTTTTTCAATAAATCCTCAAGTTTTTTGTGAGTGTGCCGATGAAGAGATTGGTGAACTAAAAAAGGCATAGGATTTTGCTTAAGGGCAAACCTTCTGAAAGGAAGGGGCGCAAAGCTTCCGGCCTAAGTCCTGAGAAAGGATAAGGTAGCGGGGTTGCCAGGTTCGTTTCTGAGATAACCCGCTTCCTTCTAAAGGAGCGGGTTTTTTTTGGAGCGTCAATATCCGGAATGCGTGCTCGGCCTTAAGAATCCTCATGGAAAGAGGAGGGTAAGATCATGAGTACCACAATAGGCAGCATAGTTCATGGAATGAATGTCTGGAAGAAGGAGTCGGATCAGCGGGTTAACGACAAAAACAACCTGAAAAACGACGATTCACAGGTCCGCGATTCCACTTCGGCTTACAATTCAGAAGATAAGGTCGAAATCCAGAGCTCGATTCGTGAAACCATTGAAACCAATCAAGCCAGCGGCGAAACGAGCGTCAGGGATGTCGAGGAGGCCGAAAAACTCCTTCAGGAAGTCATCGGACTCATGAATTCGGATGACCCCAAAGCAGAGGTTTCACAGGTCTTCAATCTGCGTCAATCAGGCCTCATGCACATTCTCTAGGAATTGCAGGCCTTTGAGACTGTATTCCAGGAATGACGGGCGGTCAGGTTTTAAACGGATTTGTTGTTGATTTAAAACCTGAGCGCCCTTAGGGTAAGGATCAAAAAATAAACTTCTTGCCACAGTAGTGACCAACTCCCCAAGCTTCTTTTCACTTGTTCTCCCTATTCCTACTCACTTTTCAATCATATTCGTCCCATAGTTATTGCACCAATAGGCGTTTTGATTGTTCAGGGGTTCAGGTTTCAGCGATTGTGCTTCTCATTCCTGACACCTGAACTCTGAACACTCCCATTACATTAGGCGTCGAAAAAATGATCAAAGTTGATTCAAAGTTTAAGTGTATTTCAAATAGGGTTGGTTAGAGCTTCGGTACAGCAAAATTGATGATATTTGCGAGGATGGATTGGTTATAAACACCAATGAGAATGATCGCCACGGCGACGGCCACTGTAGGGATCAACATGCTCATGGGGGCTTCACTGATGGATAGAGCATGGTTGTGGCCATGGCCCTGTGCGTCTTCGGATAGTTGAAAAGGATATGCAAATTCAATAATGCGGAAAAAGAGGATCACATTGATAAGACTGGACACCAGCAGGGCCACCACAAAGGGCCAATGTCCTGCTGCAACTGCCCCCTGAACCAAATACCATTTGCTAAAGAAGCCGCAACTGGGCGGCACACCGATGATGGAAAGGGCGCTTACCAGGAAGGCAACCATAGTCACAGGCATACTCTGAAAAAGCCCTTCAAAGTCGGAAATGTTATGGGTCTTTTTCTTGTATACGATAATGCCCGCGATGGTGAATAGCCCCATTGTCATCACCGCATCATTCAGGATATGAAGAATGGCGCCATTCATGGCGACCGCATTGCCCAATCCCATGCCCCCGACGATATAACCCACCTCGGCCACGACGACATAGCATACCATTCTCTTAAAGTCGGTCTGGGAAAGGGCCATCACAGCACCCGCAAAGATGGCTATGACGCCGACCCAGGCCATAATGGAACCCAATGGAAATATGCCTATGGTCCAGGTGACGCCGAATACATAGAAAAACATTCTGACCATGGCGTACATGGATATTTTGGTCATCAGGGGAGCAATCAAGGCGCTCGATACCGAGGGAGCCTTTGTGTAGGCATCGGGCAGCCATGCATGGAGAGGGAAAAGGGCCATTTTGATGGCCAACCCCACAAATATGAACGCCACGGCCGTGGCAATGACCCTGGAGTCCTGCAACTGCGACAGGAGTTGTTGCACATCGGCCATATTAAGCGAGCCGGTGGTGATGTAGATATAACCGACACCCAGAAGATAGAAGCTGGCGCCGATCGTTCCCATGACAATATACCTGAAGCAGGCCCAGGGGGCTCCATCTTCACCAATGGCTATGAGCGCGTAGCCTGCTAATGAGGCGATCTCAAGAAACACATAGAGGTTAAAGAGATCGCCGGTGATGACGATACCAAGAAATCCCGTTACCTGAAGAAGATAGACGGTGTAAAAATATACCATCTTTCCCGGCAGTTCTTTTTCAACACTTCGATAGGAATAGACAGCCACGACCAAACTGACGGCGGCCACGAGCACCAGCATCATGGCGTTGAGATGATCGATAACGAACTCGATACCGAAAGGCGGCGCCCACCCCCCTAATCGATAGCTTATGGCGCCGTTCTTGATGACATGCGTGAGCGTAACGATAGAAACGACGACAGTTAACGAGAGAGCCAGCACGGCCCAAAAATAACTGAAGGCCCGTCTCCACAGTCCCAAAAGAGGCGCAATCAAGGCCGATATCATGGGAATGACGACACTTAAGATCGGGTGTTCAGCAATCATGCCTTACCTTTTTTCATGCTCATGATGATTTCGTCTTCTTCCAGGGTGTTGTATCTTTTGTAGATCAGCAGGGTAACAGCCACCGCAACGCCGAGAGTCGCCACCATGACCACAATGGCCGTCAGCATGAGGACATGGGGCAAGGGGTTGGCGTAGTGCATGACGTCCACCGCAAGATGTCCGTGTCCCCCAGAGGCATGCTCCAAAATGGGGACGGTAACGTCTCCACTCTTTACGGAGGTGGAGATGTAAAAGAGTATGATGGCGGACTGGAATATGTTCATGCCGATGATCTTTTTTATCAGATTCTTCTTAGCCATCATGGCATAGAATCCGATCATCATCAGGCCGATGTACATCCAGTAATTGTAATGCCCTACAATATAATCGAACACCTTACTTCTCCAATCGCTTTCGCTGCCTTCTCAACAGGAGAATACATGCCATTCCGGCAGTAAAAATAACGGTTGTCTCGCCCAGGGTATCGTAACCCCGATAGTCCGCAAGGACCGTTGTGACCACGTTCGGGGTGGCTGCATGCTCCAGGCTGTGCTCAAGATAATAGGGGGATACATGGGTTGCCGCAGGAGAACGGGGGTCGCCCCATTCGGGCATATCCAGGGTTCCGAAGATCAGGGCGACACCGACAATGATCGCGGATATGAGGCTAAGAACTTTCAATCTTTCGAACTCCTTGTCGTTTTGAATACGGCGCCAATTAAGATCACGGTGCCGATACTGGCACTGACGGAGGCCTCGGTAAAGGCCACGTCCACCGCAGCCATCTGGGTCCAGAGGAGGCACATAAAAAAACTATAGGCGCCCAGTATCACCACTGCGCTCAGAAGATCCCGGATCGTAATGGCGGCTATTGCGCAGATGAACAGGAATATCAAGAGGATCAAGTCAAAGGGCAGGATCATTGTTCCGCTCCCTTCTCTTCAATAAAGGGGTCCACATGGCATACATAGGCCGCCCTGGATATGGCATGGGTCGCTGTCGGTTGAGCCAGAAACATGAAAACCGCTATGAAAATGATCTTTGCACTGGTTATGTCGAACCCATTGTAAAGGGCCAGGCCGATCAGTGAATACAAAACAGCCAGGGTGTCTCCTTTTCCCGTGGCATGGAGCCTGGAGTAGAAATCGGGCAAACGCAAAAGCCCGATAGTCCCGGTGGTGAAGAAAAAGAAACCGGCCAGGATAAACAGGATGGATAAGATTTCTAATACAATTGGCATTCTACCTCTCCTGTCTTTTCTATGTATTTTGAAAGCACCAGGGTTCCCAGGAAATTCAAGAGGGCATACACCATACTGATATCCACAAACATCTCCACCCTGTCATAGATGACGCCCATAAAAAGCAGGATGATTAAAGTCTTGGTCCCGACGGCATTGATGCCGGCCGCCCGGTTGAGGACATTAGGGCCAAAGCACACCCTGTAGAGACAGAGCAACACCAGCAAACACATGGCCACGCCCATAATCACATAGAAAGTTTCCATTGATTACTCCTTATCCTCTTCCAAAGGTTCTCCGCCGGTGTAAATATTGACAAATATGATGCACATGACCGACATGACGGCTAAAGCAACCCCGATCTCTACCCCAAGGATACCCAGGGACCTGGCCTGGGCCGGAACCACGGCGAGAAGTTTACTCAGCTTTCCGTAATCCAAATAGTTCCCGCCCCATAGAATGCAAAGCAAACCAATGCCGGCGTAAATAAAGACGCCAATGCAACTGATCACGCCGGCGGCCTTTTGAGAGAGCCTTTTCCTTGCTGCCGAGAGTCCGTGGGTAATCACCAGCAAGACAAATCCTGCTGCCAGAATCACGCCCCCCTGGAAACCGCCGCCCGGGCTATGATGTCCATGCATGACCACATACAGGGCATACATGAGAATAAACGGGACCAATAACCTGGCCAGGGTCTTCAGGATGATGTCATTGCTGTCGTCTGTCAAATCACTAACTCCTTCTGCAGATACGATTTATTTCTTTTAATCCCTTGAAAGCGTGTCCAATTAAGCGGGGTTCGGGGATCAAAATGAAATGGCATAAGGCAAAAGGCACAGGGCACAAGGAAGAGATTTTTTGCCTTTAGTCTTGTCGAACATCCCGGCTTGTCGGGTAACCCTGAACACTGAACGCTGAACCCATGAACCTGAGTAATCTCGTTCCTGTAATGAGATTGCTGAGCCACTGCATATTGAAAAAGGGTTAATTTGATACAATTTTCTTAAGTTCGCACCGCCGAATAGATGTTGGCGGCATCCAAAACATCCTGGACATACAGATGATCCGCCTCCATGAAGATATGGGCCACCCGGTCTTCCATTTCACCACTTTCAAGCTCATCGGCAACCTTTTTGCTCAAGGCATGCACATGATAGACACCGTCCCTGATATCTAGGGTGATGGTTCCGGGTGTCAGGGTAATGGAATTGGCCAGGGTCACGCTGGATATGTCCGTTTCGAGCTTTGTCTTGAAGGTCACGATGCGCGGATCTATGGGCATCTTTCGCCGCAGAACCAGGGCGGCTACATGAACATTGGCCATGAGGATCTGATAAAGCAGCCATGGAATATACTTGAGGAAGCGCCATGCCACGGTTTTCATGTCGCCGACCCTCACGTTTGCAAACAAGAGATCATGACAGAAAAAGGCAACGACCAGGGAACAAATAACGCCGAGAGTAATGTGAAAGGCATCGTAATTTCCTGAGAGTAATAACCAAAAAAGGAAAAGGATTACCGACGATCCTATGAAATTCTGAAATCGGGTCTTCCTTTTTTGGGCGCCGGTAAAAATATCCTGGATCCTTTTCGCTTCATAATATCGCGTCTCTTCAGACGCCAACTCCACGGCCGTATCGATAATGCCTTCGGCATGTTTTCTCGCGTTTTCCATGATCCGAAAGGCATTTTCCGTGGCTTCAAATAATAGGGTAACTTCCATTACGTATTTAATCTCCTCTCAATACAAATGGCATTAAATGAAATGCTTTGAACCGCAGAATATCGAACAAGAAATTTCGAATGCCGAAGTGAAAACTTCTTCATTCTGCGGTTCTTTAATCGATATTCGATATTCTATTTTTCCTAGTAGTGCTTAGTTGTGCAAATAGGCGTCATTATTCTTTCACGTCATTGCGAGCGAAGCGAAGCAATCTCAATGCGGGAAAGCTTACCTTTTCAATATTTTACAACAAGATTGCTTCGTCGCCTTTGGCTCCTCGCAATGACTTTTCTATGACGGTCTCTTTCGCAAGTTATTACTAGTGTCACCCACCCACATTGGGTACGATGAGTGTCGGAACGATCGTATTCTCAGCAACCTCATGGGAACAGTTTCGGGTGAATAGGTCCTTCCATTTTGAAACGCGGCTGGACCCAACGACAATAGTGCTCACCTGGTAATCCTTGGCCGCCAGCAATATTTCGTCCGGCGGTTCTCCGGCATAGACATGGGCTTCAGCATCCACGCCCAGATCCAGCAAGGCCAGCCGCGTATCCTCGATTCGGTCTTTGAGTTTCATCATATCTCTGATCGAGAGTTTTTTGTTGATGACCGTGACGATCTCAAGCTCATGAATGAGTTCTCTGAAGTTTACCAGGTAACGCAGAGAGGTGTCCGACGCGGATGACCAGTCCGTCGCATAGACCACATGACGGAACAATGGGTCCTCCACCCCGTTCTCGTCGGACGCCTTTGACATGACAAATATCGGCACGGGCGATATCCTGATCAGGTCCCTAATGACAGTACCCCTTGAGAGCCCCCCGGCCTTTTTCTGAAGACGACAGGCAATCAGAGAAAATGAACCCGACTCTGCCCTTTCTGCGATTTCTTGAACGGATGGCGTTTTTCCAACGCTGACCTCACACCCTATGCCATGGGTTTTGCACTTTTCTGCCAACCCCTCCACTTGCTTTGGAACCAGGCAAAGAAGCTCTTTAAATCCCAATTTATTGAGAACCATTAATTGCTCGATTTCACGAAAGCCGGTTCCCGCAACATCTGTTACATATAGGATTTTTTCAAATTCCATGGACATCAATACGATCTGCTTAAACGATTTCTTTTGCCTATTACACAGCTAAATTCAATAAATTTCAGTTCACCCTAGAAATTTTTCCAGGAGCTTCGCCAAAGCGGCGGGCTTTACGGGTTTTTCAATATAGGCATCGGGTTCCGGAAGTCCTTTGCCGGCCCCGGATGCACCTATCTGAGTCCGCAAAAAAGTCCTCCTCGCAATACCTGAACACACAACCACCGGAATGCCTTTCAGGGATTCATCAGTCTTTAGCTCCCGGTAGAGTTTTATCCCGCTCTTTTCAGGCATCAACACGTCCAGCACAATCAGGTCAGGTGATTCCTCTAGGATTATCTTCATAGCCTCTTGACCGTCTTTGGCCTGCAAAGGGACATATCCGTTTTCCTCGGCCACAGTGGCTATGAATTCCCTCACCTGGTATTCGTCATCTACTGTGAGTACTTTTTTTTGCATTTGTTCATCCTCCAAAGGATGTCCTCGCCTAACCTTCTCGAAACTTGGCCCTACGTGAATCTTCAGACCTTTAAATGAGAAAAACGAATAGTATGCATAAAAAGAACAGGCCAATGAAACTCAAGAATACGGGCAGACCCATTGGAGAAAGGTTTACGGATTCCGGACGAACATCCGCATCGCCGGATTCCGCCGGCGAACCCTCACCGCTCGTTGCGTCAGAAAAAAGATTCCTTAGAGCACTTAAGGGTACCCGACTCCATCGGCCCAGATTTTCAGAAAGGCCTCGTACGATATAGCGATCCGAGATTTTATTGATGCCATTGAGCCCTTGGTCCATGATCCAGAAAAATAGCCGGCCCCCTTTACGATAGAACCAATCGGTATCAATCGAAATGGTTTCCGTTCTTTTAAGAAGCGGAAGAAAAAGGAAAAATACCAGGGCCGAAAACATCAACAACTGCAGCTGTGCCACCACGCTCTTAAGGGTATATACATTGAAGTCGACCGCATAGGGGAGAATATTGTACAGGGGCTTCGGATAAAGTCCTAAAAAGATGCAGAGAAATGAGAGAATGCCCATGGCCAGGAGCATGGATTTGTTGCTTTCTCCAGGCCGCATGCCCTTATCCTTTGCGAAAAAGACGAAATAGGGAAACTTAATGCCTGCATGAAGAAAAACACCGGCTGAGGCGATTTCCAGGACAAGCCACACCCATGCCAAATGCTCGTGGACGGCACCTTCGATAATCAAGGACTTGCTTGTGAATCCGCTGGTTGCCGGGAATGAAGAAATGGCAAGGGCCCCGATCCCGCCGAATATCAAGGTCCATGGCATGGTCTTGTAGAGCCCGCCCAGATCCGTACACCGGCTTTTCCCTGTCATATAAAGGACCGAACCTGCCGACATCCAGAGAAGGGCCTTGTAGATGATATGACAGAAGGCATGGGCGACCGTGCCGTTTATGGACATCGTGGTTCCGATGCCCACCCCCGTGACCATGAAACCGACCTGATTGATAATGCTGTAGGCCAGGATGCGTCTCATATCATTTTCGAGGAGCGCATAGATAATGCCATAGATGGTCATAACGCACCCGACCACGATGAGTATCTCCCATCCGGGGAAACCCCTCACCAGGGTATATACCGCAGTTTTCGTGGTGTAGGCGCTGAGGATGACGCCGCCTGTGACGGTTGCTTCGGGATAGGCATCTGGGAGCCATGCCGAGATCGGCGGGGCGGCCGCATTGACCAGGATACCCAGAAGGATGAGATAGGTCCCGAGATTCCTCTCGGTCATGGCATCAAAGGCCACGGTGCCGGTCTGATTAATGTAGATGACCATACCGGCCAACAGGCAAAGGCCTCCAAAAATATGCACAAGAATATAGCGCATGCCCGCTTCCTGGGCCTTTTTGGTTTTTCGCGCCAGGATGAGAAAAGTGGAGGCAACCGCCATGACTTCCCAGAAAAAATAGAGGGAAACCAGATCCCCGGCAAAAACAACGCCCAGGGAACTGCCGATATAGAAGAGCGCCGCCATGTGCTGGCTGTTGTCTTTAAGGTAAAAGGCATAGATAAAGGCGGCAAAGGCGTTCAGAGTGAAGATATAGCCAAAAACCTTGCTGAGTTTATCCACTCTGAGGAGGGTGATGTCGTAGCCGAAGAAATGAAACTGCCATGAGGCGCCCGTTTCGAGCTGCCAGATAAGGTAATAGGCGACCGCCGGAAGTAAAATGGTATACAAGTTCTTGGCCTGCCCCTTGATAAAGGGGACCAGCAAGGCACCGAGTATCAGAATGGCGGCAGGTGGAAAATCACTTATCATAATAGTCTTCTTTCACCTTCAGAATCAGTCCCACCAGTTTGGAAAACAAAATGAGCAACGCACAGGAAACAAAGCCGAGAAAGGCCTTGAACCCGAAAAAATGGTCGAATGAAAAGACATGATGTTCCCTGTGCGTGAAGAAATCGGGGATAACCGTCAAGCCGCAGACCACATAGAGCATGATCCATAGCTTTTTAATGGTTTCAGGACGATCGAAATAATCGAATTCCTTCATTTCTTTCTTTTCTTTCATTCCCACTCCTTAGGGTAGCCCTAAGCCAAGTTTCGCCAGGTCAAGGAACACATTAGGATAGAAAAACAATACAATCGACCCTATCGCCGTGATCACCAGAGGTACGACACACCATAGGGGCGCCTCCTCGATCTTGTCCTCAAACATGCTCTCTTCCGGGGTGCAAAAGAAAGCCCTGTAGACGATAGGCAGGAAATACGCTGCATTGAGCAGGGAACTTCCAAGAAGGACAAAGAGCATGACCATCTGGTCGGCCTGAAGGGTTCCCAAAACAAGATACCATTTACTAAAGAAGCCGCCTGTCGGGGGAAGCCCGATCACGCTTAAAGAACCGATAAAAAACGCGATCATTGTAACGGGCATTCGCTTTCCGATACCGACCATTTGACTGATATGTTTTTTTCCTGTCGCGACAAAAATGGCCCCCGCACAGAAAAAGAGGGTAATCTTGCCGAAGGCGTGCATCCCGATATGGGTCATCCCGCCGATCACACCCTTCTGGGACAACAATCCCACACCCAGGATGATATAGGATAACTGGCCAATCGTGGAAAAAGCCAGTCGTCGTTTCAATTCATCCTGAGAAAGTGCGATCAAAGAGGCCGCGATGATTGTGAATGAAGCGATATAACAGACCAAAGGCCCCAGATGACTTGTGGACAGCAGTTCGATGCCGAACACGCCGGTCAGTATCCGCGCCACGCTGAAGGCCCCCACCTTGACCACGGCCACTGCATGCAAGAGCGCACTGACCGGTGTCGGAGCCACCATCGCTGCCGGGAGCCACGAGTGTAAGGGCATAACGCCGGCTTTTGCGAAACCGAATATGAAGATGACGAGAAGGACACCCAAAAGGCCCGTGGACGCACTGCCCGCCAAAAGGCCCTCGTTTGAAAATTCCAAGGTTCCCGTCAATTGATAACAGATGATCATCGCCGGAAGTACGAGCCCAATGGAGGAACCCACGATATAAAGGAGATATTTGCGACCCGAGCTGCGAGCCTCTCCGTCCTGGTGATGGGTTACCAGGGGATAGGTCGCAAAGGAGAGCATTTCATAAAATAGGTATAGTGTCAGGAGGTTTGCCGAAAAGGCGACCCCTATGGTTGCGGAGAGGGCAAGCGCAAAAAAGCAAAAATACCTCGTCTGGCTGTGTTCCTTCAACCCGCGCATGTATCCAATAGAATAGGCGGAGGTAACGATCCAGAGGGTCGAAGAGACGAGCGCGAAGAGCATACCGAAGGCGTCGACTCGAAATTTGATGGAGACGCCGGGAAGGACCTCCACGAGGGGATAAACGATCTCGACCCCCCGCAACACAAGGGGCGCCATGGAAACCACAATGCTGAGCTTTATAAAGGCGGCGAGGAGGGTTGCCGATTCCCTCAGATTGGGACTCTTTCCGAGGCAAGCTATCACCAGGGCTGCAAAAAGTGAGGTTGCAACGGCCCACAGGGGCTTCGAAGAAACAATGGATTCCATAAACCGCGCTCATGAGCAGGGCGACTTGATAATCCCGGGAACCCTACCCGTCAGATGATTAAATATAAGGAGGGGTTGCCTCCTCCATTTCCTGAAAATTATCTTGTTATTGGGCTATTTGAGGTATTTATTTGGCCAGTTAGTGCCCATCCAGAAATGAGATAGTTTTTGCAAGTTCAAGGAAGGCGAAATTTCCAACCACAGGAATACATATAGTATTTTGAGGATTTGAAATTGATCCTGACGATGAAATTGCGAAAAATGGCCATTTCTGGACGGGCACTAGTTATGCTTTTGCCTGGAAAGACTCAGATGTCCTAAAATTGAGAATAACCCATTAAGTCTGCTGAAAAAGGACAAGTGCTCATTAACACAGAATATATTTCATAGCAAGATTTTTTGAGGGCCCCATCCTGAGCCTTGCGCCTATCCTACGCCTATGATAGAAATGCTTTGATTTTTTGTTTATTTTTTGTCTCATATTACCACTGGATTTGCTCGATATTGCGGGAGCCATGACCATCGCCTTTGCGCCTGGTCTGAGGAACCTATTGATGGCATTTGAAGTGCATACACTTTCTGCAGACACGACCTCGGGAACCGATATTATCGATTTGACCCAGCAGGTTAAGCAGAAACTCAAGGAATCATCCATCCATAATGGTACAATGATTCTCTTTATACCGGGTTCTACGGCATCGCTTACAACGATCGAGTTTGAAAGTGGTGCCGTTCGTGATTTGAAAAATGCCATTGAGAGGATGGCGCCGAAAGATCTTTTTTATGAGCACAATGAAAGATGGGGCGATGGGAACGGCTACTCCCATGTTAGGGCCGCTTTACTTGGTCCTTCCCTGAACATACCTCTAATAGACGGCAAACTGACACTTGGGACCTGGCAGCAGATCGTACTTCTCGATTTTGATAACAGGCCAAGACAACGTAAGATTATTATGCAGGTGACAGGAGTGTAGACCTTGGGAAATAGTTCTTCAAAAAACCAAACCGGCACAACAAAAAAGATGGCCTTTCATGACCCTGAATTTTTCAGGATTCTATGCGGTGAGCATAACAGCCACCTCAGGCTTCTGGAAAAAAAGACGGGGGTTGCCATCAATGCGCGAGGCACCCAACTGATCCTTCAAGGCGGAGATTGGGAGATCGATCTGGCTGAAAACGTACTGAATCAATTGCATGATCTTATTAAAAAGGATTGCCCCATTTACTTCAATGATGTGGCTTACGCAATAAGGGTATTGAGCGGCGATTCTTCGGCGGATCTGAAAAGGATTTTTATGGACAAGGTCTATATCTCCTCCAGCAAAAAAACCATAACACCCAAGACCATCAATCAAAAGGATTATATAGATAGTATAAGGAAATTTGATATTGTCTTCGGCATAGGCCCCGCCGGAACCGGCAAAACCTATTTGGCCATGGCCATGGCAGTTTCCTCTCTCCTCAAAAAGGAGGTAAATCGCGTGGTTTTAGCAAGGCCCGCAGTGGAAGCAGGAGAGCATTTGGGTTTTCTGCCGGGAGATCTCTATGAAAAGGTGAATCCCTACCTCAGGCCCCTCTATGATGCGCTTCACGACATGATGGATTTTGATGATGCGTCCCGTCTTATTCAAAGAGGGGTGATTGAGGTGGCGCCACTCGCTTTTATGAGGGGCCGGACCCTGAATGATGCCTTTGTCATTCTGGATGAAGCTCAAAACGCCACGTCGGATCAAATGAAAATGTTTTTGACCCGGCTGGGTTTCAGTTCAAAATCAGTTATCACCGGCGATGTGACTCAAACCGATCTCCCGGAAGGAAAAACTTCCGGGCTCATCGAAGCCAGAGACATCCTTAAAGGAATAGAGGGAATCCGGTTTATCTATTTCTCGAGGGATGACGTGGTCCGGCATCCCCTGGTCCAGGAAATTATCGATGCCTACGAGAAAATTGAGAATCCAAATGTGATGGATTCTTAAAAGGTCCATCAAGAGGCCCAGGGCGGGTAAGCCCCGGCCTGTTGCATTGCTTTTAAGCCTTTCCGTCCCTTAAAAGAGATTGCTGAGGCCCCTAATATTTGAAAAAGGTTATGTTGCCATCAGCATTTTATTGCTTGCCGTTTGAGGAATGAAGGATTAAGCATACAGGGATAGATTTTGACAGGGACAAGAAACTGAGCTATATCGTTCCTCCGTCGCCTATGGAAAGAGGCGGTTTATGTATCAAGACTCAGGAGCTTAGCCCCTGTCGGAATATTGGAATACTGGAATCCTATAATCAGGTGTCAGGTTTCACTAATCTTTGCCTACGCTCCTGACACCTGAAACCTATCACGCAATGTTCGAAGCAAAAACATCGTGCTTGAAAAAGCTCTATAGTTTGAACATGTTGTAAAAATATCGAGACGTTATTCACGATTCAACTTTATGCCCGAAAAACCGAAAACAAAACCGCGAAAGCGTGGAAAATCATCCAGGAAGCCAGAAAGGGATGCTCCGGCAGGCGTCAAACAACAGGGAGCCCCGGGAAATTTTTGGCTAAAAACCGAAAACTTGAGATGGGTATTCCTCCCCATATTAAGCATCGTCATTTCCATTTTGCTTTTTCCCAATATCCTCTCAAAATCAAAGGAATATAAACTCAGCGATATTGCCGAAAGGGATATCAAGGCTTCCCGCAGCTACCTTATTGAAAACAAAGAACTCACGGAACAAAACAGAGAAAAGGCCGTCAAACAGGTCCTCTCAGTGTACGACCTTGATAAAACCGGGTTAAACCTGGGCCCACGTATCAAAGAGGCCTTTGAAGCAGGAAGGGCCTATCATGCGGAGTTGGCATCTTCACAGGAGTCGCAAGAAATCCAAACCTCCGACGAGCAGAAGCCCGCAGGCACGGACACACCTGTTGCTGGTAATCCCTTTCGAGTTCAGTTCTTTGAAACCCTCGAAATCCCACCCGATGAACCTATTCTCGACACCTTGATAGAATCCGGTTTTCCCGCCGAACTGGAGGTTACATTGGTTCAATTGATCACCGGAGTCCTGGAAAAGGGCATCGTGGATAATAGGGAAAGGCTGAGCGAGCAAATCGAAAGGGGGGGGATCGTCCTCCACGAGATTTACTCAAAGGAGGAAACCACGGTAGGCGATGGGACTCGCTTCTATGACCTTCCAGAAGCAAAAAACGCCATAGAAAGTCAAAAAGAACGCCTCGAAAATGATTTCCCTTCAAAAGCCCTTGCCGCAGTCTCCGTCAAATTGACCCAGTCCCTTTTGAGACCCAATCTTACATTTAATCAGAGAGAGACAGAGTCCAGAAAAGATGAGGCCCGCAAATCCGTTAAGCCCATCTATTTCAAGGTGAAAAAGGGAGAAATGCTCGTTAGGGAGGGTGAGAGAATTGAACCCGATCACCTCCTCAAGCTCTCCGAACAGACAAAGGCCGAAAGCCGGATTGCTTTACTGGGACGCGTCCCAGGGATGGCCGTTTTGATCGGCTTCATGTTCGTGGTTGTATATCTTGTCGGCATGCAAGGGATCCAATCAAAGAAGATGAGTCCAAGAGACCTGATATTCAACTCCATCGCGCTTATGGCCCTTTTCCTCTTTGTTTGGGCCTATACTTTTGTGGCAGATGAACTGGCAAGAGGTTTCTATTTTCTTACGCCGCGAGCCCTCCTCTTTGCCATGCCCGTTGCCTTTGGAGCCATGCTCGTCTCCGTGTTTCAAGGATTGACCACAGCGGTCGCCTTTTCCCTGGCAGGGGCGGTGCTCGCATCCCTCATGGCCGGCGGACAGGTTGAGTTTTTTGTTTACTATTTTGTCAACAGCCTTTTGGCCGCCTATATTGTAAGGGATTTCCGAGAACGGGGGCTTCTTATCAAAGCAGGCCTCCTTGTTGGGCTTTTGAATATCTTCCTCAGCTTGTCTATTCAATTGGTACTCGGTTCTGTGGAATATATGGATACCGCCATTGCGGCAGGCAGCGGATTTGTTGGGGGGGTTCTGGCTGGTTTTATCGCTACAGGCATCCTGCCCCTTGCAGAGAGCTCCTTCGGTTTTACGACCGATATTAAGCTTTTGGAACTCGCCAATCTTGACCAGCCTCTTTTGAGAGATCTCATGGTTCAGGCCCCGGGCACTTATCACCATAGCATGATTACGGCCAATATGGTCGAGGCCACGGCAAAGGCCGTCAACGCCAACCCGCTTCTTGCCAAAGTGAGTGCCTATTATCACGACATCGGGAAGATGAAGAAGCCTCTCTATTTCATAGAAAACCAAATGGGAAATGAAAACAAACACGAAAAACTCGCACCCTCTATGAGCGGGTTAATCCTGACCGCCCATGTTAAGGAAGGCCTGGAGCTTGGGAAGAAGCACAAGTTGGGGATGGAAATCATCGATATCGTGCAGCAACATCACGGCACCAGTCTGATCTCCTACTTTTATCAAAAGGCCAAAGATCGGACGGTCGCAAAGGGTGGCAAGGAGACGGATGTGAAAGAAGAAGACTTCCGTTATCCGGGGCCAAAACCCCAAACAAAAGAGGCCGGGCTTGTCATGCTGGCGGACATGACAGAGGCCGCGTCGAGATCCTTAAGGGACCCCACGCCTGCTCGCGTTCAGGGCATGGTACAAAAAATAATCAACAGGGCCTTTTCCGATGGTCAATTGGACGAATGCGAATTGACCCTGAAGGACCTCCATGAAATAGCCAAAAGCTTCAACAAGACCCTGAGTGGCATCTTTCACTATCGCATAGAATATCCCGACCAAGCCCCAAAGAATGGCAAGAAAGGGAAAAATGGATATACTGATCAGGTCTCGGCGGAGGACTCCGGGGCTAAGCCATCAGATGATAAGGCGGAAGATGAGAATGGCCTTAGAAGACTTGGCCTTACGTGATGGGGAACTGAGCATCCTTTTCACCGACGACGAGCATATCTCGGAATTGAATGGAAAATACCTGGGTAAACAAGGGCCTACCAATGTCCTGGCCTTTCCCATGACAGTTGATGAATCCAGCAACGAGGATGAGGCGGCCCTTAGTGTAGACCCGGAAATGCTCGGGGATATCGTTATCTCAGTGGATACCGCTCTTCAGGAATCGGAGAATTTGAAGGAGGATTTTGAAAAGTCTGTCTCCCGTCTCCTGATTCACGGCCTTTTGCATCTCCTCCACTATGATCACGAAAAATCCTCTAAAGAAGCCCTGGTCATGGAAAAGGAAGAGCAAAGGTTGCTTGCCCTGATAGGGGATAGATCCTAGCTGAAAGCCTTTGGCATTTAAAAACGTCATGAATGGCGGCTATAAAAGATCAACTGGATTGCGGTTCAATTTATAAAACAATCTCCAGATATAGGAGGGATCACCTATGGCACGCTTAGCAGTCAACATTGATCACGTGGCGACCGTCCGCCAGGCCCGGGGTATTAATGAACCGGACCCCGTGATGGCCGCGGGAATTGCTGAGCTCGCAGGCGCCGAGTGCATCATCTGCCACCTCAGGGAAGACAGACGCCACATCCAAGACAAGGACCTTTACCTCCTCCGGGAGACAGTCAAAACCAAGCTCAACCTGGAAATGGCCGCAGTTGAGGAGATGGGAGACATTGCCCTGAAGACCAAACCCGATCTGGTCACCCTGGTACCGGAGAAGAGAGAAGAGCTCACCACGGAGGGTGGTCTTGATGTAAAGGCCAATCCCGATCACTACGAAGCGGTCGTACGACAACTCAAAGGAAACGAAATAAAGATCAGCCTCTTTGTCGATCCGGAATCCTCTCAACTGGAGGCATCCCGTGAGATCGGAGCCGACATCGTCGAACTTCATACCGGACATTACTCCGAGGCCCGCACAGAGGCTGAGTCTGAGGAACGATTTCAGCGAATTGCCGAAGCCGTCGAAGCGGGAGTCGATTTCGGTCTTGGAATAAGCGCGGGTCACGGCCTCAACTACTTCAATGTAAAGCGCTTCAAATCCTTGCCCCAGGTGGAGGAGTACAGCATAGGACACAGCATCGTCGCAAGAGCGGTTATCGTGGGGTTTGAAAAAGCCGTAAGGGAAATGATTGAACTTGTGAAGGATTTCTAGGAA
>CAYWMP010000007.1:0-22848 GCA_964459445.1 uncultured Desulfobacteraceae bacterium | reverse complement strand
GGGGTTTGAAAAAGCCGTAAGGGAAATGATTGAACTTGTGAAGGATTTCTAGGAAGCCTTTTTTGCGAGTTCATCACTTTTTGACCCGAACAAAGGTTAAACCAAGGCCGACCATAGCGTCGGCCGATTTGACTATTGCACTTACAAAACTTTAGCTTTTTGATAGAGCAGTTCACTATGTGGGGGCTCGGGGATCAAAAAGAACAAGCATAAGGCGCCAAGCTTTGAGCACAAAGAAAAAATATTTACCTTAGGCCTTAAGCCCTGTGCCTTTTGCCTTTATAGATTTGTCCCCGAAAAGAGATAGCTGAGCCTTCGCATAGTTAATTAGGATAAAATTGGCACTAAGCCTCTAAACCTACACCTGTCTTCACATACAGATGTGAAACAGCCCGTGTAAAATAACCTATTGAATATGATTTACGGAATCGGCGTTGATCTGGTCCAAATCAGTCGAATGGAGGAAGTCCTCAAGCGCTGGGGAGATCGCTTCATTAAAAGGGTATTCACCGAGGAGGAAGCCCTGTTCTGCAACAAAAGGGTTTTCCCCCCGTCCTCTTTTGCTCTCCGTTTTTCGGCCAAAGAGGCCTTTTCCAAGGCCATAGGGCTGGGTATGAGACGGGGTGTGAGGTGGCGAGATATTGAGGTATATCACTTTCCTACCGGCAAACCCGGAATTAGATTATGGGGCCGATCATTGGAAATATGCAACGAAAACGATATAATCAATGTCCATTTGAGTCTTTCCGATGAGAAAGGCTACGGCATAGCAATGGTCGTTCTGGAGCAAGGCGATGAGACTGGTTAAAGCCTCTGAAATGCAAGAGATGGATCGGGTGAGCATTCATGAATCGGGAATCTCCGGAGTTGTTCTCATGGAAAACGCCGCCAGAGGGGCAACGAGGATTTTTTTAGAGCATTTCAATCCGCCCCCGAATTCCCAGATCCTCATCCTTTGTGGCCGGGGCAACAACGGAGGGGACGGATATGTCATGGCCAGATATCTGCACCAAAAGGGTTTAAAGGTCACGGTTATCGTCCTCTCCAAAATGAACTTGATCACGGGTGAAGCACTGATTAATCTCGACATCATTCGGAACATGGCCATCGATGTCCTTGAGACCCCTGACAAAAAATCCTTTGAGAGGGTAATGGACCTTGTGGGAGGCTGTGATTTTCTCATTGACGGCATTATCGGCACCGGTTTGAACTCTCCTGTCCGGGATTTCTTCGGAGAGGTCATCGAAGCCATAAACGGGTCGGCTAAGCCGATCATGGCCATTGACATACCCTCAGGGTTGAATGCAGACACGGGACAGATCATGGGGGTGGCTGTGAAGGCGGATCTAACTGTCACTTTCGGATTTCCCAAGGTGGGGCAGGTCATTTATCCCGGCTATGATTATGTCGGAAGACTGGCAAGGATCGATATCGGCATCACGGATGAAGCGATTGCCAAGGTTCCGGCACAATACCATTTGACTGAGCCCGTCGATTTCGACTATCTCTTTCGTGGAGATAAACAGGACATCCATAAGGGCAACCGTGGACATCTCCTGATTCTCGCAGGGTCTACCGGTAAGACAGGGGCCGCGGCCTTGACAGCCCTTGGTGCGCTGCGGGCAGGCGCCGGGCTGGTCACACTCGGGGTTCCGGAAAATCTGAACACCATTCTCGAAGCAAAGTTGACAGAGGCGATGACAGAGCCCCTGCCCGCAACAGAGGACGGGAGCCTTTCGGTTGAGGCCGAAGGTCGCATCAAGGCGCTCATGGAGGGCAAAACGGCTGTTGCTCTCGGCCCGGGACTTTCCACCAATGATGAAACCGTTACACTGGTCAGGCGCTTGGTTGAAAATTGCGATTTACCCATGGTGATTGATGCGGACGGACTGAATGCCCTCTCAGGCGCCTTGAGTGTACTGAATAAATCCTGTGATAGAACCATTCTTACGCCGCACCCGGGAGAAATGGCAAGATTGACCGGACTAAAGAGTGCCAACCTTCAGGCCGACCGCGTTGGCGCTGCATTGGAGTTTGTGGAAAGGCACAAGTGTTTCCTGGTTTTAAAAGGTGCCCGAACCCTGATAGCCGATCCCGCCGGTTCCCTATATATTAACCCAACGGGAAATCCGGCCCTTTCAAGCGGGGGATCCGGAGATGTCCTGACCGGTCTGATCGGTGGTTTTTTGGCCCGGGGATGGACGCCGGATAAGGCGGCTCTTGCAGGCGTCTATATGCATGGTATGGCAGCCGATTTTCTCGCAGAGGACATGGGGCAATGCGGCATAATGGCCAGCGAGCTGTTGGACGTCCTACCGGGGCTCAAAGAGAACTTGGCCGATGGGGATTGGCCATTGGAAACACCTCCTCTCCACGAGGATTTTTGTCATCCTTTGTAAGAGGGCCTATTCCTCTGTCTTTAACGGTCAGCATCAAATACTTTCAAATGAAGAAGAGATAGGCCCATTAGACCCCTTGTGTGCTGAAAAAAAAAGCCTGACGCTTCAAAGCGATTCTGATCAGGAAACCATTAAAATTGGGAAGCACCTCGGCGCGCTTCTCATGGCGGGTGACATCATAGCCCTGGTGGGTGAGCTTGGAAGCGGGAAGACCTGGTTCACCAAAGGCCTTGCCCTCGGTCTTGGGGTCGATGGAAAAACGATCATAACGAGCCCATCCTTTGCCCTGGTAAATGAATATGATGGGGAACATACCCTTTTTCATATAGACATTTACCGGTTGGAGGACCTGTCCGAATTTATTTCGGCTGGGCTTGAGGAATACCTCTATAGCGACGATGTGGTTGCCATGGAATGGGCGGATCGGTGGCCAGAGATTTTACCCGAACAGGCCCTAAAGGTTCAATTTACTATCATCGATGATCAAAGACGCAGGATTGTTTTTTCCGGTCATCATTCCAGGGCGGTTGAATTGATGGCAAAACTTAAACAAGCGAGGTAAAGTGAATAGTCATGGCACTCATTGTTCAGAAATATGGCGGGACCTCCGTCGGAAGCATCGAGAGAATAAGGGATGTTGCCGAAAGGGTCATTGAATACCACGACCAGGGCAACCGGATGGTGGTGGTCCTCTCTGCCATGGCCGGCCAAACGGACGGGCTGATCCAACTGGCCCATGAAATGACTGAAGATCCTGATGCCAGAGAAATGGATGTGTTGATGGCTACCGGAGAACAAGTCAGTGTGGCGTTGTTTGCCATGGCCCTGAAATCAATGGGTTACAACGCCAGCTCCCTCCTGGGATTTCAGGTGCCGATTCATACGGATCACCTCTTTGGGAAAGCCAGGATTCACGAGATCGACACGGTGAGGATTACCAAGGAGCTTGATGATGGACGGATTGTGACGGTCGCGGGTTTTCAAGGGCTGGATGAAGATGGCAATATCACCACCCTGGGTCGCGGCGGGTCCGACACCACGGCTGTTGCCGTTGCGGCCTCCCTGAACGCTGATGTATGTGAAATATTCACCGACGTGGAAGGCGTGTTTACTACTGATCCCAATGTGTGCACCAAAGCCAAAAAAATGGATTATATTTCCTATGATGAGATGCTTGAGATGGCAAGCATGGGCGCCAAGGTATTGGAGATCAGATCGGTTGGGTTCGCCAAGAAATACAATGTACCCATCCATGTCAGATCAACCTTCTCAAAGGAAAGGGGTACCATGGTCGTAGCAGAAACAAAAGATATGGAAAAGGTTACAGTCTCGGGCGTTGCCTATAACAAAAATGAGGCCAGGATAACCATAAGGCAGGTCCCCGACAAGCCCGGAGTCGCGGCCGATATATTTGAACCCGTGTTCGAGGCCGGTATTGTTGTTGACATGATCGTCCAAAATACCAGCGAAAACGATAATACCGACCTTACTTTTACGGTACCCAAACCAGACTTCTATAAAACCATGAAATTGGTGAGTGACGTAGCTAGCAACATCGGCGCAGAAAAGGTCCTCGGCGATGAGGATATCGCCAAGGTCTCCATTGTGGGCGTAGGAATGAGAACACACGCGGGCATCGCCCAGAAGATGTTTCGGGTTCTTTCCGACGAAAATATTAACATCATGATGATCAGCACATCGGAGATCAAGGTATCCGTCGTCATCGAAGAAAAATACACCGAGCTGGCTGTTAGAGTGCTCCATAAAGCCTTTGGTTTTGAAGATGACCAAGTTGGAGAAGAATGATAGGACAACAGGATCTCTGGTTCTGCTCCTCCTCATCCTTTCACTATACCCCGTAAAAACCATCATCAGGGAACCAACGCCAACCATATTGTCCTGTGACAGGTATTCCTTTGTTCAAATCGAGGGGGGTGTGGTTCGCCCGGGGGTATACGCATTTTGCCAAGATCCCGGCTTAATGCAAATTATTCATACAGCAGGCGGCTTGAGAGTGGCTGCACCCCTTATGGCCGCGCTAAAGGAATATACCTTTCCAACCGGCACAAAGGTGATCCTGCAATTTGAGGGGGGTGGCTTTAATATTGATCGGGAAGCCATGTCTGGTTTCAAAAAATTGACGCTTGCCCTACCCATTTCACTTAACCAGGAATCCGCGGAGGGTTTCACTGCTGTTCCGGGAATTGGACCGGCCCTAGCAGCGGCCCTTGTAAAAGAGAGGGCTAAAAGAGGAGGGTTCAGGAGTTTGGATGAAATAAGGGGAATCCCCGGAATAGGACTCCGGGTCTACGAAAAGATTAAGCCCTATGTCGTGCTATAAAAAGATGATGACAAGGGTGTAGGATATTTGACGGGATAGCCCATGAATATTCTTGGTATAGATACATCCTGTGACGATACATCGGCCGCCGTGGTCGGTGATGGATGCCGTCCGATGTCGAATGTCGTTCAATCCCAGATAAACCTGCATCATCCCTATGGCGGGGTGGTGCCTGAACTCGCCTCGCGGGAACATGTCAGAAACATCGTGCCGGTGGTTGAACAAGCGCTTTCGGATGCCCATATTGAATTGACGGATTTGGATGGTATGGCCATTACGGTGGGGCCGGGGCTCATCGGCTCTTTGCTTGTGGGGCTTTATTATGCCAAAGGCCTTTCCTATGCCCACCGGATCCCTTTGGCGGCGATCAATCATTTGGAGGGACACATCCTGTCCATTTTCCTGGAAGAAAGCCCTCCTGAATTCCCTTTTATCGCCCTGACGGTGTCGGGCGGTCATACGTCGCTCTATCATGTGCGGGGGTTCGGAGATTATATTCAACTTGGTCAGACCCTGGACGATGCCGCAGGAGAGGCATTCGATAAAGTTGCCAAGATCCTGGGCCTGGGCTACCCGGGTGGCGTCGTCATCGAAAAACTCTCAGGATCGGGGGAAGGAGAGAAGATTAACTTTCCGCGTGCCTACTTGGGGTCCGATTCCCTTGATTTCAGTTTCAGCGGCCTTAAAACTGCTGTATCACTGTACGTCAAGAAATGGCAAGAAGACAAAAGGCATCATGAAGAGATAAAAATGGCCGATATTGCCGCCTCCTTTCAGGAGGCCGTCTTCGATGTGCTTGTTGAAAAGGCTATGAGGGCAAGGGAAAGGACGGAGAGCCGGTCTATTCTCGTCGCAGGAGGGGTTGCCTGCAATCGAACACTAAGAGAACGATTTGAAAAAAAGGCTTCAGAGCACAACCTCCAGGTCTATTTTCCCAGGCCGGCCTATTGCACCGACAATGGCGCGATGATTGCAGTGGCAGGGTACCACCGTCTGATTCACGGAGAAAAGGCTGATATGGCAATAGATGTCAGATCGAGATTCCCAATAGAGGATCTCGTTCCCTTATCGACTTCTGATGCCAAATGAGAAACCCCCTCCTAATCGATTCATCAACCGTGAATTTTGAACCTTAAACCTTGAACCTGAATTAAGGCATTTCAACTTTGAAATACAGCAGGCAACTAAAATACTACTATCTGAGGTTCATTCGGCTGCGAGGCGCCCCCAATGAACTCGCCTTGGGTATGGCCTTTGGTATTTTTTCCGGCATGATGCCGATTATGCCCTTTCAAATAGCCCTGGCTGTCACCCTGGCCCTTTTTTATAAAGGCAGTAAGATCACGGCCGCCCTGGGCACCTGGATCAGCAACCCGTTGAATTGGTATTTCCTATATTTTTTCAGTTACAAGATCGGCGCATGGATACTAGGCCTCTCTGGAAAAGGCAAGACTATCTCCTCTGTGTTGACCTCTTTGCAGGAAGGTGAAGAGGCAGGCGCTGTCATGGCCAAGATGGCCGGAGCCAGCGGGGCAATGATATCCGCTTTCCTGGTCGGTGGAATTATTATGGGTATCGTGGCGGCGGTCCCTTCCTACTTTATCTTTCTGAAAATCTTTCAATCCATCTCGGCTTGGCGGGAGAAAAGAAAAGAAAAAAAACGGTGGCGCAAACAAAATCCACAAAAAAAGGATTTGGGTTCAAACCGACAAAAAGGCTAGGCCAGCATTTTCTGCGGGATGAGAGCATTGCCCACCAAATCCTTGAGCGAGCCGGGTTCAATGAATCCGACCGTGTTTTGGAGATTGGACCGGGCACAGGCGCCTTGACCGTTCCCCTGGCCAAATCTGTTGACCGAGTCATTGCCGTTGAAAAGGATTCCCGGTTGATAGAGGGTCTTAGAACACGGTTCATCCTGGAAGGCCTGGAAAATGTCCGAATTATAAATGCGGACGTTTTAAAATTGGATTTGAAGGAGACGGCGGGGGCCTCTAAAAACAAACTCCAAGTCATTGGCAACATCCCCTATAACATTTCGTCTCCTTTGCTGGATAAACTCATAAAGGAGAAAAATCTGATCTCCAAAGCCGTTCTCATGTTTCAATTGGAATTGGCCAATCGTCTTACTGCGCCTCCCGGAAATAAAGTGTACGGTGCCTTGACCATTATCCTCAAATACCATGCTCGCACCACCCCGTTACTCGATGTGACCAAAGAGGATTTTTATCCCAAACCAAAGGTGGGCTCAATGGTCGTTGCACTGGACTTCGAAAAACCCCATCCCAACCGGACGGGACATGAGGAGCTCTTTGCAAGAGTGGTTAAAGCGGCCTTTGCTCACAGACGCAAGACCCTCATTAACTCTCTAAAGACGGCGCTGTACTCCTATAGCGGCGATGCCCTATCAGAGGCCTTGTCCATATCCTCCATCAATCTCAAAAATAGGGCTGAAACCCTTGATATCGATGATTTTTTAAAACTGAGCGATGCTCTGGCATCCCTTTCTTGACAAAGAAATGCCCCGGTGCTAGAGAGTAGGGTTTCAAAATTTATCCTGGCCTATTTGATCGAATATTGATTTCTACCGTCAACATTGGCTCCAGATCTTGAACGAAAGTCAAATGAACCATTTTGAAAGGAGATTTACATGAAAACAGCCAACTTTCTATTCACCTCTGAATCCGTTACAGAGGGGCACCCTGACAAAGTCGCTGACCAGATTTCCGACAGTATCCTGGACAAAATACTCGAGCAGGACAAAACTTCCCGCGTAGCCTGCGAAACGATGGTTACCACGGGGATGGCCATCATTGCCGGCGAAATCACTTCGCAGGCTTATGTGGATATGCCGGAGGTCGTGAGAAACACGATCAAGAACATTGGCTACAATAACTCCTCCATGGGCTTTGATTGGGAGACCTGTGCGGTCCTCTCGGCCATTGACAAACAGTCCCCTGATATAGCGGTTGGCGTGAACGACGGTACCGGGCTTTTTAAGGAACAGGGGGCCGGGGACCAGGGGCTGATGTTTGGCTATGCCTGTGACGATACGCCCACCATGATGCCAATGCCCATTTATCTGGCCCACGGGCTCACAAGGCGGCTGGCTCACACCCGAAAGGCAGAAAAATTGCCATGGCTAAGACCGGACGGCAAATCACAGGTCACCGTAGAGTATGTAGACGGCAAACCCAATAGGGTCCACACCGTGGTCATCGCGGCCCAGCATGACCCTGATGTTGATTACGACACCCTGCGTGAATCGATCATAGAAGAGGTCATCAAAAAGGTCGTGGCACCGGAAATGCTGGATAAAGACACGCAGTTCTTTATCAACACGACCGGAAGATTCGTGGTGGGCGGTCCTTTGGGTGACTGCGGCCTTACCGGGAGAAAGATCATCATGGATACCTACGGCGGTTTTGGATACCACGGCGGCGGCGCCTTCTCGGGCAAGGACCCCTCCAAGGTGGACCGTAGCTCTTCCTATATGTGCCGTTATATTGTCAAAAACATCGTTGCAGCAGGCCTTGCGAAAAAGTGCGAGATCCAGGTTGCCTACACCATTGGCCGGGCAGATCCTGTGTCAGTCATGGTGGGCGCCTATGGAACGGGGGTAGTGGCCAGCGTAGAGTTGACTGAAATCGTGAAGAAAACATTTGATCTGCGTCCGGCTGCCATTATCGAACGATTGGATTTATTGAGGCCGATTTTCAGGAAAACCTGTAATTACGGTCATTTTGGTCGAGAACTCCCGGAGTTCAGCTGGGAACAAACAGACATGGTCGATGAACTCAAAAGGGCCGTAAAATAACTAGGAAATGGTTAATTAGTTAGGTGGTCGATAGGGTAATCCCATTCAAATAACCCTTGGCTAGTGACCCGCCTTCGCTAAGAAGCTATGGCGCGCAAGCTAAATGAATCATGCCTGATTCGAAGGTTTTAAAAAATTTTCCCACAGGGTGATGAAAAATGATCAGATGCTAGGCACGCGATATCCCGAGGAATGAGTCGTACATAGGGAGTACGTCGCAATGACGAGGGATGAGCGTAACACCGCAGATGGGCGTTTTTCAGCGTCCTGCTAGAAAGGTTAACAACATGGACTACGACATCAAAAACATCAATCTGGCTCAAAAAGGTCGTCTCAGAATTGAGTGGGCGGAAATGAGTATGCCCGTTTTGAGGAACATCAGAGAACGTTTTTCAAAAGAAAAACCCCTGGATGGTTTGAAGCTCTCCGCATGCCTTCATGTAACAACGGAAACGGCGAGCCTGGTAAAAACCCTTAAAGCAGGCGGCGCAAAGGTGGTACTCTGTGCCTCAAACCCCCTTTCCACTCAGGATGATGTGGCCGCCTCGCTTGTGGCTGATGATGAAATACCGGTTTTTGCCATAAAGGGAGAAGACAACCCGACCTATTATGACCATATCCTCTCTGCGCTGAAGCATAAACCGAATTTAACCATGGACGACGGCGCCGACGTGGTAAGCTCCATCCATTTCATTGCGCTAGATAAATTGGATGCATTGGATAAGGGTGTCAGCGATTGGGCAAAAAGCCTGTCAGAGGAAGAGAAAAGGGAATTTCTTTCCGGTGTTATCGGCGGGACTGAAGAGACGACTACAGGCGTCATCCGGCTCCGAAGCATGGAGAAGGACGGCGTTCTTCAATTCCCCATCGTCTCAGTCAATGACGCCGATACGAAGCACCTATTTGACAATCGCTACGGAACCGGCCAGAGCACCGTTGATGGGATCATCAGGGCCACAAACCGGCTGCTGGCAGGCAACACCTTTGTGGTCAGTGGCTACGGCTGGTGCGGAAGGGGCGTTGCCAATCGTGCGAAGGGACATGGCGCCCATGTCATCATTTGCGAAGTGGATCCTTTGCGGGCACTCGAGGCGGTCATGGACGGATTCCAGGTGATGCCTATTGAAAAGGCCGCAGTTTTGGGCGATTTCTTCTGCACCCTGACGGGAGACATCAATGTCATCAGAAAGGAACACTTCCTGAACATGAAGGATGGGGCGATTGTGAGCAATTCCGGCCATTTTGACGTGGAGCTAGATTTGCCGGGGCTTAAAGAAGCATCCACCTCCAACCGGGTGATCAGGGATTTTACTGAAGAATTCACTCTGAAAGACGGCCGGAGGATCTATGTCCTGGGCGAAGGACGATTGATCAACCTGGCTGCTGCAGAGGGTCATCCCTCCAGCGTCATGGATATGAGTTTTGCCAATCAGGCCCTGTGTTCCGAATACATGGCCCGCGAACATAAAAATCTTGAGAAAAAAGTCTATGCCGTTCCTCAAGATATCGACAAAGAAATTGCGCGATTAAAATTGGCTGCCATGGGTGTTGAAATTGACACGCTCACACCCGAGCAAAAAAAATATCTTTCCTCTTGGGAAATGGGAACGTAATCACTAAAGGTTTAAGGCGAACGGCGTAAAGGAGTTCTTTTCCTTTACGCCCAATACCTTATTCTGTTTTTTTCTCACCCATCCCAGATTGCCTCTCCCATAACCCGCCACATGGATTTTCCAAAACGCAAATTGTATATCCGCCCCTTTTTTAGATGGGCATCGGCCGAGCAGGATCAATGAAGACCACTGCATGCCTGAAGTTATCTCTTAAATTGCTGTAGGCCTTGCGACGAGAACAAAAAGGTTCTACACTGGGAAAATCATTCTATATGTCCTTTCCATGATTAAGCGTCCAGCGGGGAATTTCAGAGTCAGCGAATATGGCCGTAAGAAGAATCCTCATTTTTGCACCCATCGCAATAATTCTATTTCTGCTCCAATCCTATTTCTGGGTACCTACCTACGAACAACAAACGCGGGGAAATCCCGGTCGACTCGGTGAGTACATATTCGCTTCGGGCGGTGATGCAAGCATCCTGAATCCGGTTCTCTCGGCGGATGTTCCCAGCAGCCGGGTTGAAAACCTTGTTTTTGAGGGTCTCATTGACTACGACGAAGAACTCCATTTTAGAGGCCGATTGGCCACCTCTTGGGAAATCCATGAAGAGGCATATTTTTATGTGAATAACACTGCCGCCATTCCGGGCCTGGGCAACGCCACGGCAGCCGAGATCGTGGCATTAATCAATAGAGCCAAAAAGGCTAGGGATACCGACAACCCGGCGCTGGGGGCCTGCATAAACCAAATAGAAGAGATAACTGTGGTGCCTCCCAGCGAATATACGGTCACAAAACAATCCAAAGATCCCAAAGACGATGGCAAGAGTAAGCCCGTTGAGGTATCCATAAAAGCCCCAGCTAGGATAAAGCTGACCCTTTCAAGGGTTGACCAAAACCTTTTCAAAGAGCTAACCAAACTCCTCGGCGCTAGCTATTTCTCTACCTTCCCTGGAGAGAAATACCTAAGTACAACCCCTGAAGTGAGTGACGAAAAACGGATTGAGTACGCCAAAGACCTTCTGCCGCCAACGGAACACAATCCGGTCATCCTGTTTCACCTAAGGCCTGATGTGAAGTTCCATGACGGGCATGTTTTTGACGCCTATGATGTGAAGTTCACCTATGAGGCAATTATGGCGCCCATGAACTTATCGCCGCGCGTTGCCGACTACGAACCCGTAAAAAATGTCGAGGTTGTCGATCCTCTGACCGTGCGCATCACTTACAAGAGGCCCTACTCCCCTGCACTCGGGACCTGGGCGATGGGTGTACTCCCTGAACATCTTCTTAATGATGAAGCCTTGAAAAACGAAGCTCTTCAATTGGGCAAAAACCCTGATGAATTCTCGATGCGTGAGAGCGAATTCATCCGTAGGCCCATCGGCAGCGGGCCCTTTGTCTTTCGGGAGTGGAAGTCTGATCAATACATCTTCCTGGATCGCTATAATGATTACTGGGAAGGACCGCCGAACTACAAACATTACCTCGTACGGATCATTCCCGATCTTTTGACCCAGGAAATGGAATTTTATGCCGGAACCATCGATAGCTACGGTAACCCACTCTCCGGTGTTCCTCCCCATCAGGTTCAACGGCTTGCCGGCGACGAAAGGTTCCAAATTTTCTCGGGGCTCTCCTTCAGCTATACCTATATCGGATACAACAGCCGACGAAAACCATTTGATGACCCCAGGATTCGCAGGGCTTTGGGCATGGCCATCGACGTGGAAAAAATCATCGATTATGTGCTTTATGGACATGCAGAGCGACTCACCGGACCCTTTCCAAAACAAACCGATTTCTACAATAGAAAAATCCAGCCCCTACCCTATGATCCGCAAGGTGCAATGGAGCTTCTCAAAGCTGTGGGTTGGGAGCGCAACAAAGATGGATGGCTCGAAAAAGACGGGGAAAAATTTCAATTCACCCTTATCACTAACAGCGGGAATGATATTAGAAAGGCCGTATTGGCGATCGCCCAAGACGCCTGGAGGCAGCTAGGGATCGACGTCCGTACGGATCTCTTGGAGTGGTCTGTTTTCATACAGGAAAGGACCAACAAACTGGATTTCGACGCTTTGGTTTTGGGGTGGACCACGCCCATCAATCCCGATCCCTACCAGGTATGGCACTCGAGCCAAACCGATCCCTACCAACTCAATTTCGTTGGCTTCAAGAACAACGAAGCCGATGAACTTATCCTCAAAATCAGACAGGAATATGAACATGATAAACAGGTGGCATATTGCCATCAGTTCCATGAAATCATTGCACGCGAACAACCATACACCTTTTTGTATATGCCCAAGTGGACAGCAGTTTTGGACAAAAGAATCGTTATCAAGAATACCGACGACCAGGGCAATGTGGTTTACGAGAGACTCAAACCGACAAAGACGGGAGATTACAGTTACCATTTCAACGATTGGATCAAACTCTCTGAGGCCCCTAGCTTTACACCCTAACGGGGGACTATTGATGACCTTATATCACTCCAGAACGCCGGAACAATAAACAGGCAATAGAATGTTATCTTTTATCGGACGAAGCATTATACAAAAGATCATTACGCTCTTCTTTGTCTCTATCGTCTCTTTCCTGATCATTCATCTCGCCCCGGGGGAACCCAGCCAGGTCGATCCCTTGAACCCGAAGTTCACACCGGAGGTTGTCGAGAGATTCCGAAAAGCCTTTCATCTCGACAAACCCCTCTATGTTCAATATTTCTATTTCTACCGAGATCTCCTGACCGGAAAAAGCACGTCATGGAAGGATAATCGACCCGTCCTGAAAAAAATTGGGGAGCGATTCCTGAATAGTCTTCCCCTTTTCATTGTCGGCACAATCCTGACATGGACGCTTTCCTTTCCAGTCGGTATCCGCTCAGCAATCCACAGGGGTGGATTCTATGATAGAAGCGCCACCTTCTTCGCCTATCTATTGATCTCTATTCCGGGTTTCTTCTTTGCCTATATCCTTATCATTCTCGTTGTCAGTCGCTTTCATGTGCCGGTGATCGGCATGGAAACATTCGGAATCGGTGACGCCTCATGGCTCCGGATATTTATGGATCGGGTCTGGCATCTGCTTCTCCCATCTTTGCTCAGTGCCACCGCCGGTATTGCCATTCTGTCACGCTATGTCCGAAGTCAGATGCTCGAAGTTGAGGGGCAGGATTACGTACGCACGGCAAAGGCGAAAGGACTGTCTTCCGATAAAGTCCATTATAAACATGCCCTTCGGAACGCTTTGTTGCCCTTTGTCACCATGTTTGGGCTCGTGCTGCCCGGGTTAATCGGCGGTTCGGTAATCATCGAGTCCATATTTTCATGGCCTGGGATAGGAAGGATGGCCTATGAAGCCATTCTTGCCAGGGATTATCCTGTGATTTTGACCATTAATTTCATTTCCGCGATTTTGGTGCTGGTCGGCACTTTCCTATCTGATCTGCTCTACATGGTTGTGGACCCGAGGATAAGGCTTTAGGCCCATGGAACTCGAAAATGAAATAATCGAAAAGTCAAAGGGAATGATTGATACGGCTCAGATGCCCGAAGCACCGAAGCGATCCCGGCTTCAGGAGTTTTGGAGGCTCATAAAGAAAAACCGGTTGGCCTTCACCGGACTCCTTATCTTTGTCCTGTTCTTTCTTACGGCGTTTTCAGGCCTCATCCTCACTTCCGGAACCAAACCCCTTCTCGATCCGGCGGTGGTGCGACTTCAGGAAAAATTAAGACCGCCGCTTTCCAAGCCCCATCTCGAGTCACTGACCCTTGAAGAAATCCCGGCATTGGGTGTTTACCTCCTTGGCACGGACGACCTGGGCAGGGATGTGTTTGCAAGGATGTTGCAGGGCGCATGGGTAAGTCTGACTGTTGGTTTTGTAGCGGTTGGGATCTCCGTGCTTGTGGGGATCTTTATGGGGGGAATCGCAGGGTATTTCGGCCAAAACCGCATCAGAGTCGACCAAATGCTTGCTGTCTTCATTCTCTTTATCGGCGCTGCACTGCTGGCGGTTGGCAACATGATCACGGCAGTGATACTCCTCGTCTTTGGCCATATCTATATCATTTTCTCCCTATGGCTCTATAAAATCCTCGCCAGGAAAAATCTACCAAAAGCGGTGAGGCTCCTTTTCTCAGGAACGCTATCTACGGATTCACTGATCATGCGATTCGTGGATATCATGCTTTGCTTCCCCAGTTTTTTTCTTATCCTTACCGTTGTGGCCCTCCTGCCTGCCAGTATTTACAACATCATGATCGTTATTGGGCTGACAAGCTGGATGGGTACAACCCGTTTCGTTCGGGCAGAGTTTCTTTCCCTCCGGGAGCAGGATTTCGTTATGGCCGCAAAGGCCCTGGGTGTAGGCAACTGGCGTATTATCTTCCGTCATATGATTCCGAATGCCATCGCACCTGTCCTGGTTTCTGCCACGATCGGCATTGCCACGGCCATCCTGACCGAAGCAGGCCTCAGCTTCCTTGGGTTTGGGGTCCCGCCCCCGCACGCCACCTGGGGCAATATCCTATCGGACGGAAAGCGTTTCATATTCGATGCCCCCTGGCTGACCTTCATACCTGGCTTTGCCATTCTCATCGTTGTCCTCTCCTTCAATCTCTTTGGAGAAGGGCTGAGAGATATTTTCAATCCGAAACTGAGAGAAAGATATTAGCCAAGCGAAAAAATGCCTAATCCACAGAAAAATAGAACCTTACTTTCCGTTCAGGATCTGAAGGTTTACTTCCTTGGGGATGACGTCCAGGCCAGGGCCCTAAATGGGGTGAGCTATGAAGTCTTCGAGGGGGAAACCGTCTGCCTGGTAGGTGAGTCCGGTTGTGGTAAAACCGTTTCCGCCCTCACCATCATGGGACTCATTCCTCAGCCGCCTGGCAAAATCGTGGGAGGGGAAGTTCTATATAACGGGAACAATCTCATGGAATACTCCGAGGATGAAATGCAAGGGATCAGGGGCAATCAAATCGCCATGGTCTTCCAGGAACCCATGACCTCCCTTAACCCGGTATTCACCATTGAAGACCAGATCCAGGAAGCTATTCAAGTCCATAAGGAGCTGGATAAAACAGAATTGCACGCCAGATCCGTGCAACTCCTGAAGGACGTGGGCATCGCTTCGCCGGAGGATCGTCTCCATGATTATCCTCATCAACTCAGTGGAGGACAAAGGCAGCGTGTCATGATCGCCATGGCATTGGCTTGCGATCCGGACCTTGTCATTGCCGACGAACCGACAACCGCCCTCGATGTGACTGTCCAACAACAAATTCTGAAACTGTTAAATTCTCTTCAAAAATCTCGATCCATGTCTGTGCTTTATATCACCCATGATCTAAGGGTCGTTGCAAAGATTGCGGACCGTATTTACGTCATGTACGCGGGAACCATTGTGGAGCAGGCCCTATCCAAGGAACTGTTTAGCGATCCAAGGCATCCTTATACCATGGGGCTTCTTGCCTCGCTTCCCGACCGCTCCAAGCGCGGCGGTTTGCTCCAAAGCATCCCTGGCGCGGTGCCTGACCCGGCTTATCTACCGAGTGGGTGTCCCTTCCATCCGAGGTGCGTCCACGTTATCGATAGATGTAGAACCCTATTTCCCGATTTGAGTGACTATGGCAACGGTCATTTCGCACGTTGCCCCGTGATTTATGAAAAAACAAGAAAAACATTGAATCTCACAGAGGCCACGGAGGGGCAGAGAATTTGATCTGAATTCCTGAGTAGGGAATTCAGATCAACCTATTCCGTTTATTACTTTGAACAATAATGGCAAAAGAAAATGCATATGGAATGATGAATATCAATGAGCTCTCATCCGTTCTCCCCCCCGAAGGGGCGGAGCGGTTGGACTGATTCTTCTACCTCAAAGAATCAGTCCAAGTCCTATCAACTCTGAGCCCTCTGAGAACTCTAGCGAAGGTAATGAGCGAGCGAGATACACTACATACACGGCTTAAGCCAACCCCGGACAACGTGATTTTAAAAGTTCAGAGCCTGAAAAAGCATTTTCCTGTGACGAGAGGGTTTTTTCAGCGCGTTGCTCGATCAATCAGGGCTGTTGACGGGGTGGATTTTGAGATCGAAACGGGGAAAACGCTGGGCCTCGTGGGAGAGAGTGGCTGCGGAAAATCCACCGTCGCCAAACTCATCCTAAAGCTCCTGGAAGCCGACACTGGAAAGATCATCTATGATGGCCGTGATATTGCGGACCTATCCCAGAATGACATGAAGCCTTACAGAAAAGAAATGCAGATCGTATTCCAGGACCCTTTCAGTTCACTAAATCCCCGGATGACCATAGAGCAGTCCATCGGAGAAGGGTTGCGGATTCTCGGCATAGGAAACCACGGAGAACGCGAGAAAAGAGTGGAAAAACTGCTGGAAATGGTCGGCATAGCTCCCTCTGCGGCAGACCGATTTCCCCACGAATTCAGCGGTGGGCAACGTCAACGCATTGGCATTGCCAGGGCCCTTAGTGTGGAGCCTTCTCTGATCATCTGCGATGAACCTGTTTCCGCCCTTGACGTATCCATTCAGGCACAGATTCTGAATCTGTTAAGAGGGCTTCAGGACCGCCTTGATTTAACCTATCTCTTCATTTCCCACGATCTCAATGTCGTGGGCTATCTGAGCGACAATGTGGCTGTCATGTATCGGGGGATAATTATGGAGTATGCGCCCGTTGATGCGCTTTTCGAAAACCCGCGTCATCCATACACGCTTGCCCTATTGTCAGCGGTTCCTGATGCCGGGCCCGCTGAAAAACCGAAAATAGCCTTCGATACAGATCAAATCTCTGACACAAAATATCCCCATGAGGGATGCCGTTTCCGGGACCTATGCCCGCAAAAGGAACCTGTCTGTGTTCATGAGAGTATTCCCTTCGAAAAGGTCGGCGAAGATCATTTTGTAAGATGTCGAAACCCGATGGATCCCCACGGGTAAACCTCTGATACCATCAAAATACCCGTCTTCGCTAACAGCTTCGACGCGGTTATCCGCCTCATTTTGGGGTGACATCGCGCCGTAGCACAAATGTTTTACGCATTCAACCACGGGCAAGCCCCTGGACTTATGCGAAGGCGGATAAACGATTGACGTCCTTTTCAATCCCCTATAAACATTTGACACCCCCCCTGCCTTTTCCTATTATCGCCTTAACAATATGAATTTGCTTTAGATTCAATGGAGGCAAAAAATGTCGAGTAAGGTAATAATTGTTTCAGTCGCCCTACCATTGGTCGCCTTTTTCTTGACATTGCATGCGGCGCTCGCCAAGGACAATGTCATCACAACACACGCCATTGCTATCCACGGGACACCCAAACATGGCCCGGATTTCAAACACTTCACCTATGTCAATCCTGATGCCTCAAAGGGTGGGGAGGTCCGTCTTTATGCTCCAGGCACCTTTGATACCCTCAATCCCTTCACGCTAAAGGGAGTCCCGGCCGCCGGGTCGGGAGTTATATATGATACTCTGTTGGATCGAGCCCTGGACGAAGCATCCACCGAGTACGGCCTCGTGGTGAAAAGCATGGAGGTACCGCAGGATCGTTCGTGGGTTATCTTCACGCTTCGAAATGAGGCACGGTGGCATGACGGAAAACCCATGACGGTCGAGGATGTGCTTTTTAGTTTTCAAACCCTTAAAACCAAAGGCCATCCGACCTATCGCTATTACTACAAGAACGTGGTCAAGGCCGAAAAACTCGGGGATCACAAGGTTCGGTTTAGCTTTTCCGGAGGAGAAAACCGGGAGTTGCCCGTCATCATCGGCCAGCTTCCCATCATTCCCAAGCACTACTGGGAAGGCCGCGAATTTGAAAAAACGACCCTCGATCCCCCATTGGGCAGTGGGCCTTACAGAATCAAATCCTTCGATCCGGGTCGCACCATCACCTATGAACGCGTTAAGGATTATTGGGCCGAGGACTTACCCCTGAAACGAGGGCAACATAACTTTGACCGCATCCGTTATGACTACTATCGGGATGCCACCGTAGCCCTTGAGGCCTTCAAGGCGGGTGAATTGGACATTCGCTTCGAAAACATAGCGAAGAATTGGGCCACGGCTTACGATACGCCGGCCTTTAGGAAAGGGCTGATTCGCAAGGTTGAAATACAACACGAAATCCCCAGTGGCATGCAGGCCTTCTGGTTCAATATCAGGCGACCGATGTTCCGGGACAGGCGGGTGCGTCAGGCCTTAGCCAATGCCTTCGATTTTGAATGGACCAATAAGAATCTCTTTTACGATCAGTATACACGCACAAAAAGCTATTTCTCCAACAGCGAGTTGGCCTCCAACGGGTTGCCCGGCCCTGAAGAAAACAAAATCCTCGAAGCTTTCCTTGGCAAGATCCCCGAGGAAGTCTTTACGAAAGAATATGGCCCGCCCTCCACCGACGGCACAGGCCGAATCAGAAAAAATCTTCGCCGGGCCATGAAACTTCTCAATGAAGCGGGCTGGATCGTAAAAGATCGGAAGTTGGTCAATAGCAAGACGGCTGAACCTTTCCTCTTCGAACTCCTCCTGGATGACCCCGGCCACGAACGGATCGCCCTGCCCTTTGCCAAGAATCTGGAACGCCTCGGGATTGCGGTCCGCGTTCGCACGGTGGACGCAGCCCAGTACCAAAAGCGCTTGGAAGAATTCGATTACGACATGATCATGGAAGTGGCCGGACAAAGCCTCTCACCCGGCAATGAACAACGGGATTATTGGAGCTCAGCAGCCGCGGGCCAGCCCGGCAGCCGGAATCTTATCGGTGTAAAGGATCCGGTGGTTGATGCCCTTGTTGATCTCGTCATCTCCGCCCCGGATCGGGAGACTCTGATCTATCGAACCCGCGCCCTCGACCGTGTTTTGCTTTGGGGGCATTACGTGATTCCCCAATGGCATTTGTCTAAATTCCGTGTGGCCTATTGGGATAAGTTCCAGCGACCAAGGATTGCACCGAAATACTCTCTCGGTTTCGATACCTGGTGGATAGACGCCGATAAGGCGGCAGCTCTTGCAGCCAAAAAGTCGTCATTGAAAAGGTAGCGAAATTATCTCTTTCAGATCCTTGTGAATACTTGATTTAGGCTGCATGTAACAGTTCAGCTATAATCAGACAGGATAAACACGATTGACAGGATGATTTGTCTCCCAATGAGAACTCCAAGCATTATCACGGGTGGCCGGTTATTTGAATAGATCGTCTAAAAGCGTTATGTGGAGCACTTGATAACAATAATAAGTTAACTTATTATTGTTATTCAAGATCTCCACATTGGTTCTGATATAGCCATATCGGAACCCCGCTTTAAGCAGTGCTTTTTGACGATTCCCAGATTCGTACCTAAAAATAGCTTGTTGATCCTGTTATCCTGTCAAATATTCTGCCCCGATGACCTATTACGGCTGCATCAATCCAATGCCAATTGCGGGAGCTTAATCTGACATGTTTGCCTACATCATTCGACGTCTTATCCTCATCATACCCACCCTTTTGGGCATCATGATCATTAATTTCCTGGTTGTCCAGGCAGCCCCGGGTGGCCCTGTCGAGCAGATGATCGCCCGGATCAAGGGCACGGCGACCGAAGCCACAGCCCGTGTGAGCGGTGCTGGCCAGGAGGACCAAGCCGGAACGGAAAGGCCCCAGGGCACTGCCGCTGATGCCGCGAGCAAGTATCGGGGCGCCAGGGGGTTGGACCCCGAACTGATCAAGGAAATCGAGCGCCAGTTCGGCTTTGACAAACCGGCCCATGAGCGCCTTTTCAAAATGATCCGCAACTATGTGGTCTTCGATTTCGGCGAGAGTTTTTTCAGGGATCGAGGCGTCCTCGAACTGGTCATCGAAAAGATGCCGGTGTCCATCTCCCTGGGCCTGTGGACCACCTTCCTCGTCTACCTTATCTCTATTCCCCTGGGTATCGCCAAGGCCGTGAGGCATGGTTCCCGATTCGATGTCTGGACAAGTTCGGTCGTGGTTATGGGGAATGCCGTACCAAGCTTCCTTTTCGCCATTCTTCTCATCGTGCTCTTTGCCGGCGGAAGATACTTTGATTGGTTCCCCCTCCGTGGATTGGTTTCCGAGAACTGGGTTGAGTTGAGCTGGCCGGCGCGCATTACCGATTACTTTTGGCATATTACCCTCCCGATCCTTTCTATGGTAATTGGCGGATTTGCCGGGCTCACCATGCTTACCAAAAACTCCTTTCTTGAGGAAATAAACAAACAGTACGTGGTGACGGCTCGATCAAAGGGACTCACTGAGCACCGGGTGCTTTACGGGCATGTATTCCGCAATGCCATGTTGATTGTGATCGCCGGATTCCCCAGCGCCTTTGTGGGGGCCCTTTTTACGGGGTCGTTGCTCACTGAGATCATTTTTTCCCTGGACGGTCTGGGCCTGTTGGGCTTTGAAGCAGCCGTAAGCCGTGACTATCCCGTGATGTTCGGCACCCTCTACTTTTTTACCCTTCTCGGGTTGTTGCTCAACCTCATCGGCGACCTGACCTACCATGCCGTTGACCCGCGCATCACCTTTGAGAGCCAGGAGGTCTAGGCCATGCCGGAAAGATTCCTCCGGTTCCGGATCACGCCCCTCACCCGTCGGCGCCTTATGAACTTTCGGGCCAATGGGCGCGGATTCTGGTCCCTTTGGATCTTTTTGATCCTTTTCCTATGCTCCCTGTTTGCAGAATTCCTGGCCAATGACAAGCCCCTCCTCGTCCGATATGAAAACACTTTTTATTTTCCGGTATTTGTCGAATATCCTGAAACGACCTTTGGTGGATTTCTTCCCACCGAGGCCGATTACCGGGATCCGGAGGTGGCTGAACTCATAGAGGAGACCGGGTGGATGATCTGGCCTCCGGTTCGTTATACCTACGACACTATCAACTATAACCTGCCTGTGCCGGCGCCGGCACCGCCTTCAGCAGAGAACTGGCTCGGCACCGATGATCAGGGGCGCGATGTGGTGGCTCGATTGATATACGGGTTTCGGATCTCAGTCCTTTTTGGCCTTGTCCTGACCCTGATGAGCTCCATCGTGGGCATTTCGGCCGGGGCGGTGCAGGGGTATTTCGGCGGTCTCGTAGACCTGTTATTCCAGCGCTTCATCGAGATCTGGGCGGGCCTGCCCATACTGTATCTGCTCATTATTTTGGCAAGCGTTGTGGAACCGAATTTTTTTTGGCTTCTGGGTCTTATGTTGCTTTTTAGCTGGATGGGGCTTGTGGGGGTGGTGCGTGCCGAGTTCTATAGGGTGAGGAGTTTTGATTATGTACGCGCTGCAAGGGCCTTGGGTGTCTCCAATGCCAAGATTATGTTCAAGCATATTCTCCCCAATGCCATGGTAGCCACCCTGACCTTTCTCCCTTTCATCTTGAACGGCTCCATTACCACGCTCACAGCGCTCGATTTCCTGGGGTTCGGTCTGCCGCCGGGCTCCCCTTCCCTCGGCGAACTTCTGAACCAGGGAAAGGCCAATCTCCAGGCGCCCTGGTTAGGGATTGCGGCCTTCATGGTTTTAGCCGTGATGTTGAGCTTACTCATCTTTATCGGCGAAGCGGTACGTGACGCCTTCGACCCCCGGAAGACGGAGAGGTAATGAAAATAGGTACAAGGGGCAGGGCCAAAGGTACAGGGTATAGCGGCGCCATGCTAACTGTCGTGGGTTAATGGTTCATCCGGCAAATGAGGATGGTGTTATTAAAGAGCAAATTCGGAATGGTGAACGCGATGACTTTTTTTCGAAGTGACTGGCGGGAGGCCTTCGTCATTTCAGTGGGTTATGGAATGGGGGACCCCCTGGCTCCGAGCGATAGCGAGGAGAACAGCGGACATCACCCGTCCGTAACCCATTGAAATGACCAGGGCGGGAGACTTCGAACGGAGAAAAAAAAGTCATCGCGAATACCATTTCTCCTAATTGAGTACGGATTCCACATTTATCAATAGGCGCACTCATTTGCCGGATGAACCGGATTAAGTAATTGATAAAGTGACTAAACATCCATTAATCAGAATCCATAACCTTTCGGTGACCTTTGGAAAAGGCGACGGTCAAGTGAAGGCCGTACAGAATGTGTCCATGGACATCTTCAAGGGCGAGACCGTCGGACTTGTGGGAGAAAGCGGTTCCGGCAAGTCGGTTACAGCCCTCTCCATCCTTCAGCTACTGCCCTACCCCTTTGCCCATCATCCAGGCGGAAGCATCAGCCTCCTTTCCAACGGAAATGGAAAACAAGCCGTTGAACCGAATTTGGAGGAACTCCTGGGTGCGCCAACCGATCACCTTCGGCAAATTCGTGGCAACCGTATAGCCATGATCTTTCAAGAACCCCTGACGTCCCTCAATCCACTCCATAATATTGAAAAACAGATCAACGAAGTCCTCTTTCTCCATAAGTCCATGGATCGCAAACAGGCCCACGAAAGGGTCCTTGAATTGCTTCATCTCGTTGGTTTGCCCGAAGCAATCGATCGCCTCCACGCCTTGCCCCACGAATTTTCCGGAGGCCAGCAGCAGCGCGTGATGATCGCCATGGCCCTGGCCAATGAACCGGATCTCCTCATTGCGGATGAACCCACAACAGCCCTGGATGTCACGATCCAGGCCCAGATCCTTGAGCTCTTAAAAGACCTCCAAGATAAGCTCG
>CAYWMP010000006.1:37243-64838 GCA_964459445.1 uncultured Desulfobacteraceae bacterium | reverse complement strand
TGTGAAGAAGGTTCTCGGCAACCATATCTTCCCACGTTTTATCGAATTGAAGAATAACTTCAGGACAGCCTTTCGGATCAGACCTCGGGAATCCCTCCTTCCGGCTTTGAACATGTTTTTTGAATACTTTTGGGATTTGAATGAATCCAAAAACGGCAAACAGTATTATGCTGTAAACGTCCATGATTTTCAGTTGATGCTTGATTCCTGTCGCCAGGGACTGCCTGCAAATTTCTGAAACCCCTCTTCTAAGCTTCCACATCAGCTCTTTGTGAATCATCATCTATTCATGAAATCAATAAAAACAGACGTGTTGGTGATAGGCGGAGGCGCTGCCGGGATTAGGGCTGCTATTGCCGCCTCAAAGAAAGACGCGGATGTACTGATTCTAACAAAAGGCAAGCATTTCGGATCAGGAGCCAGCTTCTCGAACATAACTGGCGGCTGGGGTATTCAGGCCCTGGTGGGCGAGGAGCGGACAGCCCAAAATTTGGAAAGTTTCATTGAGGATATCCTGAGTGTCGGACTCGGTAAATGTGATCCCAAACTGGTTAGCATTCTGGTTGAGGAATCAGGTCCCCGAGTGGAAGACCTTATGTCCTACGGGCTGCGATTTAAAAGGAATTCCCAGGGCCATTATGTGCGGGTCAAGGGATGCTTCAGTGATGCTGAGCGGGCCTTTCTGACGGAAGATAGGGAAAACATCAGGGAATCCTTTCAAACAATCTTGGAACAAACATCCGTCAAATCAGTTGCAGGATACCCAATCGACCTTATTGTCTCCAATGGTTCCTGTTGGGGCGCCTGGCTATTAAATAGACAGGGTGAAACCATCAAGGCGATCGCAAAAGCGACCATACTGGCTACAGGTGGTGGCGCCGCGCTCTTCCAAGATAGCCTTACAGGAAACGAGCAATTGGGTGAAGGTTACGCCTTGGCTCATCGCTCGGGCGCGAAGTTGATCAACCTTGAATTTATTCAATTCGTGCTCGGGATAAAGACGGGGGCGACTCCCATGTTTTTGCCCTTACCTCAACTCTCCAGAACTGGACATCTCCTGAACGACCGAGGAGATAACGTTCTTGAAGACGGAATTCCGAGCCGGGATATTAGATCAAAGGCAATTGATGAGCGTCAGACACACGTTCCATTCAGTTGTCGTGATTCCTCCTATCTCATTGATCTCGCTGTTGCCCAAGCATCTAACGAGGGCATGGAAATCCTGTGGAACAATTCGAAATCAGTAGAGAATCTGGCAAAAGTGGTACATTTTTCGCATGCTTTTAATGGAGGCATAAAAATCAATGAAAATGCCGAATCCACAGTGCCCGGTCTTTTCGCAGCAGGAGAGGTTGCTGCGGGCCCTCATGGGGCGGACAGGATTGGCGGATGTATGATGACGGCAACGCAGGTCTTTGGGGTCCGGGCCGGACATGCCGCTGCCTTGCGCGCTAAAACCGTCAAAGCTATCCCCGAAGTTAAAGCGATACCTGAAACTCAAGCAACAGGGCTTTGCAATCAAAGTTCAGGGGAATGCACTGAGGCCTCTATCCGGATACGGAACGAGGCAAGGGAACTTCTCTCAAGTCATTGTAGAATCATTAGGGATGAAAGCGGTCTCATGAATTGCATCGCTGAGATGAAAGATCATGAATCATCCCTCGAATGCCGGAACCCGAGAAAAGGGCGCCCTTATTTTGAGGCGAAAAATGCCCTTGTGGTCGGAGAGCTTATCGCCAAAAGCGCCCTTGAACATAATAAAAGTCTTGGGTCCCATTATCGGGCCGATTTTCCGCCGCAGATAGAGGGCTTAGGTTCAAATTGAAACACTACGGTTAGATACTGAAGACCGTCAAAATGAAAATAGCACTCGTTGGAAACGATTATCACGCCCAATTCCCGGTTAAGTCCTATGGGGGAATAGAATCCTGCGTTGAAAACCTCGCCTGGGGCCTGTACCGACGCGGCCTCGATTTCTTTTGCGTGGTGCCCCAGAGGGAGACACCCGAGAGCTATCCCTTTGAAGTGGTCGATGTGCCAGTGAAACCCGCAGTAGCGGCAAGCGGCAAACCCTACCCTTTCATAAACGCAGTTAAAGAGGTGGTCCTTGACAGGAAGCCTGACGTTGTATGGTCCCAAAGCCATTGGTCGGGATTGGGATTATCAAGAATTGACATACCGGTCGTTTGCACTTTTCACGATAGCTGCCTTAAACAGGAAGGCTGGATGATCAAGGAAGACAATCTTTTATATCGATTCATATCCCAATTTCAGTACGATAACTGGGTTAAAGAACCCTGGGAGGCGGATTGTTCTTATCAAGTGTATACGGGACTGGCTGACGAAGAATACGAATTCTGTGGCGACAGAGACGATTATTTCCTTTGGGTGGGCGGTTTCAATTGGGGATGGGAGGCAAAGGGGCTTCCCGTATTCATTGAACTTGCCAGGTTGAATCCCGAAAAATGTTTCGTAGCTTATGGGGCGGGCAGTGAGAGAATCGCAGAGCTCGCTTCGCAACACGCCAAAGAAATCCCTAATTTTGACTTCAAGGGACCTCTGCATCGGGGTGAGGAACACCGGACAGCCTTCAAGAAAACCAGGGCCTATATTATGCCCAGTCGAATTCCTGATACCTTCCCCAGAACCGTCCTTGAAAGTCTCTCAAAAGGAACACCAGTCATAGGCTCAGCCAATGGTTCGCTGCCGGAAATGATCGGTGACTGCGGCATATCATCCAATGATCCGAATACATTGAACCAGGGATTAAATATTGCATTTGACTATCAAAAGATATTCGAGAAATCCAAGAAGTTTCATATCGATGAAGAAATCAATGGTTTATTGGAAATAGCGCCTTAGCGTACGAAGTTTCGATCTTAAATCGAATAGAGAATTACGCCGATGAGTTTAACCTGTTTGATGATAATCAAAGACGGAATCAAAAACGGATACCCATTCCTCGAATCCATAAGATCTATTGTTGATTCGGCCGATGAATTCCTGATTTCTGACGGTCACTCCGAAGACGGGACCTATGATTATCTTGAGCTTGTTGCTCAGAAATTCAAAAATGTGGAACTATTCAGGGACCACTGGTCCAAATCCGATTACGGCGAAATCATCGCAACCATGACCAATAGACTCAAAGAAAGGGCAAAATGCGATTGGGTCTACAATCTGCAGGCCGACGAGGTGATTCACGAAGCCTTCCTCCCTAAACTACGGCTCATGACTTCACAACCCCATTCCGAATACGCCAGTTTTGCCCTGAAATTCCTGCATTTCGTGGGTGACTTTCAACATGTGGAAACAAAGCCGGGATATGAACACGCGGTGCGGTTGGTTCCAAACCTGGTAGAGAATTTTGTTGCCGAGGACGGATGGACTTTTGGGGGTAGCATCGACCCGGTGGGCTTAGTGGAAGATCCTCCTTTATTTCATTTTGGATGGGTCTATTCAAAGAACAACCTCTACAAAAGAAAAAACCAAGCCAAAAATATCCACAGCCAACAGAAATCATACCAAAAGGACTATGATCTTTGCCTCGATATCGAAAACGAATATTACGATAGCCCTGATAAATTCGCCGGATGGCAAAGAAAAATGCTCGCATACAGGAAAATCAGGAAATACGAAGGTGACTATCCCCTGGTAGCCAAGGGGCTCCTTCAAAAAGGAACAGTCACCTACGACCCCGATCCCGGTGTTCTGGATATGGATTTCCCGGTTGTGAATTAGCCCCTTTGTGGTGCTTACAAAGACTCAACACCAATAACCAATAACTAAGGACTGAAAAATCAAATGGAAATATCATTCGAAAAGGCAAAAAAAATCGTGAAAGATGACAAGGAGGCCCAATATGGCCAATTTGTCGACCTCGAGATGATCTTGGATAGTATGGGGTCGGATAGCGACGTCATGAACGGTGAAGAAGCGATTCTGCGTCTCCTGCATGAGCTTTCCAAGAGAGGTTAAAGAATTCATGTAATTGAGAAAGGAGGACACAGGTTGGACATACTTCTCATACAAATACTGCGACTGGGTGACGCCCTGCAGATGACTCCCATTATCAGAGGCCTCAAACAATTCTTCCAGGAGGCCAACATCTCCGTGCTGACATCCTCTGTGGGGGCCCCCATATTCTCTTCCATGCCTGAAGTGAGCGGGGTCTACTCGCTGAACAAGGGGGAGCTGACTTCATTGAGCAAAAGTTCCAAGGTTGAGGATATTTTAGCCGCCATCGACCTACTCGATAGCGAGCTGAGCCCTGTTCTTAACCGGAAATGGGATTGGGTCATTAATTTCAGCTATTCTTTTCCATCGGCTATTCTGGCCTATTTGGCTGACGGCGCCTCTGTCTCGGGATTCTATGGGACCAAAAACAGACAGTTTCATGTGAAAGAGAAATGGCTGGCCTATTGCATTTCAGCATTCGTTAATCGAAAATTCAGTATTCTCAATTGGGTCAATGTCAACAAGAATATTCTTAACCTCCCCGAGATCCCGAACCAAGTCATCTACCCCCTAAAAGAAGATAGTGTTAGGGAAGCCGAAGGATTTCTACAGGACCTGGGTATAGCGGGAAAGAAGATAATAGGCCTGGTACCCGGGGCAAGTGATGATACCAAAAGGTGGCCGGTTGAAAAATTCTCCGAACTTGCAGGTAATCTTACCAAGAACGATGATTACAAGGTCATTGTATTCGGTGATGAAAACGAGAAGGAATTGGGCCGGCAGATATTTGATCATGCTGGTCCGGGTTGCAAGGACCTGACGGGTAAAACATCCCTGGACCAACTTTCGGCCCTGATTTCAAAATGCAGTCTCCTGGTAACAAACGATACCGGTCCCATGCACCTTGCGGCTGCCGTCGGAACACCTGTTATTGGTCTATTTTTTACAACCCATTTTGTTGAAACAGGGCCCTATGGTGCGAACAATATTGCAGTGTTCCCCGATATTTCATGCTTTCCCTGTCAGAATACTTCGGCATGTTCCGAGAAAGAGTGTCTAAACTACATTCAACCAAACACGGTCCTAGAGATCGTTACCCGTTACGATGAAATCCTTGACCATGGTTTAAGCATTAAACCCCTTGAAAGCGATGGGCCTATTGGTATCAATAAATCTATATTTGATCCCTGGGGGAATCTGGACTGGAAACCGATCGATAATCGACTATTGAAGTCCGATGAGATCATCCGGTTCATCTACAAAGGATTTTGGCTGTCAACATTGATGTTTAAGGTCGATGGTGAAGCGTCCCTAACCGAGTATCTCATTGATATGATTGAGGGTTACGGACAACATCCGCAAAAATGGGAGATGGATGACATGCTTCGTGAACTCCGGGATGTGACAACCAAAGCTCGTAATCTCTTTAATGAAAACTATAGGATCAGTCTGGAAATGTACGACCATCTCAAAGCCGGAAATCACGAAAAAGTAAATGAACTTGGTGAATTGCTGCAAAAAAAGGAGGACGACGCTTCTCTATTTGAAGAGAATCCCTATTTCGGTCCCGTGTTTGAGTACACAAAAATCCGAATGGACAATCTTGTTGAAACGAATCTCCTTAGCCTGGCCCTAAAAACTGCCAACTACTATCACGAGTTTGAAAACCTTGCCTTGAGACTACTAAGCACTTCAGAATCCATAGCCGATTTCGTGAACTCTAAGGTGGAACCTGCGCCGAATTTCGAGGAACCGCACTCCATGGTGAACGATTCTGAAAAGGCTTTTGCTGCGCCCTGATTCCCCCAAGAGCCCGGTCGTCAAATTGACCCTAATTTTCAAATTACGCAGTTTATGAGAACCAACCTTGAAAAAGACCTGTTGCTTGTACAGGTGTATCACCCTCAAAAAACCAGGATCGGTGATTTCATATACCGAATTGAACAGCCCGCCATAGCCATGGCTCGAGTTCAAGGTGTAGCCGTTATTAATATCAACGCTCATTCACCCCATTTGCAGGATCTTTGCTTACAGGCAGATGTTCTCCTATTACACATGGTCAGCGATCAGGATTTTCTCCCTATCCTCGAGATGAGAAAGAAACAGGATTTGCCCACTGTATTCGAGATATCCGATAACTTTGTGGCCTTTCAAGCGCATGATCCAATGGCACCCTATTTCAATGACCCCTTAAACCTCTCTACGGTTTTCCTTTATGCGAGTCTGGCGGATGCCGTTCAAGTCACAACAGAAGAATTAATAGATACATTTTCCTTTCTTAACGATCGTTTTAAGGTCTTCAGGAATCACCTCATGGACTCTGGTGATTTTTGTCGAGAAAGGAGCAATGATTTCACGCTGGGTTGGGCAGGCTCCTATTCTCACCTTGAGGATTTGAAGTGGATCGCACCGACGGTCGTGGAATTTCTCAAGAAACATCCTAATGTCCGTTTCTCCCTCATGGGCACAAAAAGGGGGATGGATTATTTCAGCGGTATTCCGGACCGGCAGAAATCCTATAGGCCGACCGGGAGTCTCTCAGATTATTACCGCTTCCTCGAAACCATTGATGTCGGATTAGCGCCTCTATTAAACACAGCGTACAACCGCTGCAGATCGGATATAAAATTTTTGGAATACGGTTCACGGGGCGTTACCCCGGTTCTTTCCGCCCATGCCCCCTATCAAAAGACTGCCGACCACGGTGTTACTGCTCTGCTTTTCAAGGACGAGATAGAATTGCGTAAGCTTCTCAAGGAACTCGCAGAGGATCCGGAAAATCGTTATTCAATTTCAAGGAACGCATACGAATATGTGCGTTCAAGCCGACAAGAACAGATTCACGCGTCCGAAAGAATCAAATTCTACGCCAGTCTAAGTAAGGTGAAGACCCCAAAAGGCATTTCATACAGCATTCTTGAACCCATTGCCCAGGACAGCAAGGCCTATCGTGTGAAAGAAAGCGAGGCGGAAAAACTCTCTTCGCATGCCTCCTCCCTGTTTGAGGAGGGTGATTCACAAAATGGATTGGAGTCTTACAAAAGGGCCATTCAAAACATGCCGGAGTTCTACATCCCCTATTATTGGTTGGGGGAGAGTTTGTTTAGAGAGGGGAGTGTCGACTGCATCGGTTTTCTGGAACGGGCATCGAAATTATCAACCGCCTCCTTGCGACCCAAATTATTGTTGGGTCTGGCTCTTCTCTCCAAAAATACGGATGCAGCCTCCGCCTGCTTCAAAGATGCCCTGAAAGTATCTCCTTTCTATGCCCCGGCATTGGATGCACTCGCGCGTATAGAGGAGCAGCGCGGACGGTATCAAAAGGCCGCAGAGTTCTTCAAGCTCGCCCTGAAAGTTAATCCTTTTTATAGTTTGGCGGCCCTGGGTCTAGGACGGAACAGTTTGGCCATGGGCAAAAAGGAAGGGGCCATACCCTATTTGCAAATTGCTGATGATGTTTTACCTAATCATGTAGAATCACGTCTTGAACTCGCGAAGCTCTTTCTAAAGGCTGGAAAGAATCGAGAAGCCGCCCGCCAATGTCAAACGATATTGGCTTTTCAACCTGATAACATTGCAGCGCTGACTCTTCTCAGTTCTATTGACGAAAACCCTCACCCAAAAAACGATGCTACCGACGATTTAAAGGAGCCCTCCCCTCTTTCTGTTGAGGGTTTAGATAATACGTCGACATTCTCGCAAAATTGGTCCCATTGAAAATAAGGACAACAAGATGACAGATGAAGAAAAAAATCTCGTTCAAGGAAATGTCGAAAGGAACGGCCTATCATACACGCTCAAGGTCCCTGAAAATGAGCGACACCTCATCAAGGAGATCTTTGAAGAGCACGAATACTCGGTTTTGGATAAACGAAGTTCTAACGGAATCCGACAGATCGTTGATGTCGGCGCAAATGTGGGGCTGTTTGCGGTGTACAGCAAGCTCATGGATCCCGACAGCGCGGTTCATTGTTTCGAACCCTCTCCAAGATCTCTCCCCATACTTGAAAAAAATGTTTCCGGCATCCCCGGGATTCACGTTCATCCGGTGGGGCTTTCTAATGGGGATGGAGAAGCATCCCTGCACTATAACCAGGTTTACATGGCCATGGATTCCACGAAGTATGCGTTTGACAGCGTGGATTCGGCAAAAATTAAACTGATGGATGCCGGCGGCACCCTCGATGAGTTGGCTGTGGGTAGAATCGACGTGCTTAAAATCGACACCGAAGGCTGTGAAATTGAAATCCTGGAGAGCATAGGAAAAGATCGGTTAAGACACATGGACTATGTCCTGGTTGAATATCATTCAGAAGAAGATCGAAGGCAATTGGATCTCCTGCTTTCTGAATTCCACCTCTTTAATTTGAAATCATCGGCCATAGGCTTGGGTTTGTCAAAGTATGTCAATTCAAACTTACTCTCGCAGATGAACTCAATGCATGGCCGAATTTTCTACTTATAAACAAGATGCCGACTAACAGCCGAATACTCTATGTAAGCCGTGACACCCCCTTCCCCGCCGGGGGGGTAAGGACCATCTACCATCATGTATCCCATTTGGTCAAAAACGGTTTTCCGGCCTTTATCGTCCACACCAAGCCCGGATTTAGACCCAGTTGGTTCGAACCGGATATTCCCATTCTCTATCTCCAGGGCGATTTTACAGTCTATCCCGAAGACATCATAGTTATTCCCGAGGATCATCGGGCAGCCCTAAAGGCCTTCAAAGACATCAATGTCAGAAAACTCATATTTTGCCAGAATCATTTTTATGTTTTCCAGGGCATTCAGAGTGATGAGACCTGGGAGGACTATGGCATATCAGGCATCTTCTGCAGTTCCACAATCATCAGCGACTTCATTAGCACCGTATTCGGTTACGCCGATGTTCCTGTCGTCCCCTATGCCATTCCTTTGGATGTCTTCAAGCCTCTGAATAAAAAGCTACAGATTGCCTATATGCCGAGAAAGAGAGGGTTTGAGATTGATTTCATCAAGCCCTTCTTTAACAAAATCTCCGGTGCCTACAGGAATGTCCCGTGGGTATCCATTGACGATTTAAATGAAAGGGAAGTCGCAGATATTCTCGGTGAATCCGCTATTTTCCTCTCTACGAGTCAATACGAAGGATTTGGATTGCCCCCTATTGAGGCCATGGCCTGTGGTTGTATCGTTGTGGGCTATCACGGGTACGGGGGTTTGGATTACGCAAGGAACAACAACGGTTTCTGGTGTGAGGAGGGCAATGTTATAGAGTGTGCTTGGACCCTCACAAAAGCCCTGGAGCTTCTGGAAAAAAATGAAGATCAGATAAGCATCCTCCAAGAACAGGCCCTCGAAACCGCTAACCAATACAACTTCAAAAGACAAGAAAGAGAGCTCCTTGATTTCTGGAATCGGTTTTCCCGGAATTTCTGACTGTCCTTTGCACAAATCAACCCTAACGCTGGTGCGCTCACCAATGAGGAAATAAACGACCAATGATGCATCAATCACGCATTAGACTTACTACGAGCTGCCATGATACTGACAACATACCCAAGGTGCCTAATGCCGGTCAAGTTGAGGAGAAAAATGGATTAAAATATCAAGTAATGCACAATGGCGTTAAGGTCATTTACGGCGGTTACCACGGTACATGGATGGCCGAAATCATCGATCGCTTGAGAGGGCATCATGAACCACAAGAAGAAAAAGTGTTTCATGAGGTTCTAAAATATGTTCCAGAAGGTGGAACGATGATCGAACTAGGCAGTTATTGGGCATATTATTCAGCATGGTTTGTTAACTCCATTAGGTGTGCCAATACTTACATGATCGAACCGAATCGAGATAAGTTAATTGTTGGCCTGAATAATTTTGCACTAAATGGAATGAGTGGAACATTCATAAATGCATTTGTCGGAAAGTTTTATTCAAAAAGGGAATCTTTCATCGACTGGGACGGTAAGCAAATTTATCTACCGCAAGTCTCAATCGATAACTTTGTGCAAACTCAAAATATTCCGCATATCGATATCCTGCATTCTGATATTCAAGGTGCAGAACTAGATATGTTGTATGGTTGCGAAAAATCTTTCGAAGAAAGCCGAATCAACTTTCTCTTCATATCTACCCACGGAGATAATCACTTTCCATGCTACAATTTAATAGAAAAATATGGGTTTACTATTATTGCCTCTCATACTCCGGATGAAAGCTTCTCTGTGGACGGGCTTATTGTCGCTCATTCTCCAGCAATAACTGGAATCCTTCACATTCATATATCGAAAAACAAGAAAAGCTATTTTCAAACGCTTTCGTAGGGTTGCTGGACGTATTAAACAAATTTTCCTTACAAACTAGATAGAATTTTATTCTTCCTTTCCCGCTTCTGATCTAATTTCAGCAAGTTTTTTTGGGTCAAGTTAATTAATACAAACATGCTCATTGCGCAAATCGAACCACCTGAAAGGACGGATTCCGGAGATTATTATTATCGAACACACGCGCCTGGAATCGCTATGTCTCAGGAGCAAGGTGTCTATGTGGTCAACACCACCAATGTCCACAGGCAAAAGGCCCAGATCATGGCCCAAGCCGACGTGCTTATCCTCGTCAACCTGTGCGACCCGGATATCCTTCCCATCATTCGAAACAGAAAATCAAACAAAAAGCTGACTGTCTATGAAATTGCGGATGATTTGAACGCATTGCAGGAATGGAATGCGGTTTACAGTTTCTATGAGAACAAAGAAAACCTTTCCCTGGTATACCGTTTGGCAATGGAATGCGATGCCCTACAGGTGACGGTTTCCGAACTCAAAAGGATATATGGCCGGTTGAATGAAAATTGTAGGGTTTTTCCGAATCAGATCTCCCACGTGCCACCGGAAAGGTCGCCTAAACCAAACGGAGAAATCGTGATCGGTTGGGGGGGATCGCACGGTCACCTTGAGGATATGGCCGGCATCTCCAAACCCCTTATTGATTGGATCTCAAGCAAATCAAATGTCAAGCTACAGCTCATGTGTTCCGATCCCATTTGGGATCTCTTTTCCGAACTCGCACCGGACAAAAAAAGGCGCACTCATCCCGGGTCGATTGAAGACTACTACGCATTCTTGTCCAGCATTGATATCGGTCTCGGCCCTTTAGAAAACACCGCCTTTAACAGGTCCCGATCCGATGTAAAATTCCTGGAATATGCCGTTTCGGGCGTTGTGCCCGTGATGGCCCGCCTTGAACCCTATCAAAGCACGATAACAAACAATGAAACCGGGCTTTTGTTCAAAGACACCGGAGAGTTGATATCATTGATGGAAAGACTTGTAACGAACCCATCTATGATCGGTAAGATCTCGAGATCTGCCAGCCGTTACGTAATCGATGAACGCCTTCAAACCCAGCGAGCCCGGGACAGACTCGATTTCTATAGAGCCCTTTTAAAAAATCTTTGTGGAGCAACCCCTGAGGCAAACGCATCTCATGAGTGCTATAAGGGCTGGGCAAAATTTGATGGTGCCATTGAAAAGGGAAGGCATTTGAAACTGGAAAGCACCGGATTCGAAAACCTTTTGCATAGCGGACTGGTTCTCATGCAGGGCAATGGAAAGAGCGAAAAGGCGGAGGCATGCTTTAAGGAAGCTGATTCATTGCAACCTGAGAACTATCTTCCCGCAATGTTTAGCGCGCCAGTATCTCCAAATCCTCTGGCCTCCTTAAAAAAGGCCTTAGCACTTAACCCCGAGTCGCTCAAGGCATGGATACTCCTGGGTGAAAACTACAGCAGAGAGGGAAAGATAAATCAAGCCTTTAAGAGCTTTGACGCCGCTGCCGAGATTTGCCCTGATTATGAGATTCCGTACCGCAGAGCTGCCGAGTTATTGCGAAAGATAGGAGAGAATGGGCAGGCCGATAAACTTCTCGAAAAAGCTAATCAACTGGATCCCCTCAACGTGCTTTGAAATTATAAACTCCAAGCATCAAATTCCAAATGGTCCGACCTGCTCACATCCTGAGTAAAGTCGAATTATCTCTTAGAATCCAAATAGGAATGACCTAAACATCTATGTGCGGTATATGCGGCATCATAAGTCCCGAAGGCCGACTCGGCCCGTCTGACGTAGACATTGTTGAGCGAATGAAGGCTCGACTTGTTCACAGGGGGCCGGATGCCGAAGGCCTGGAAAAGGACAAGCATTTCATTTTCGGTCACAGGCGATTATCCATTATCGACCTTGAACATGGGAATCAGCCTATGCAGACCGAAGACGGTCGTATTTCCATGGTCTATAACGGGGAAATCTATAATTACCTGGAACTGAGACAAGCACTGACCCGAAAGGGAGCCCGATTTAAGACCTTTTCAGACACCGAAGTGCTGCTTCGTCTGTATGAGCTTGAAGGCATAGAAAGCGTCAAAAAGTTAAACGGCATGTTTGCCTTTGCTGTTTATGACAAGGGGAAAAGACTTTTTGAAGCAGCGCGGGATCCCTTTGGTATAAAACCCTTTTACTACATGCTCCTCCCGAATGGAGACATGATGTTTGCATCGGAGATAAAGGCCTTCTGGGTTAATTCTGAAGCCATTCCCCTGGTAAATGAAGAGGCCTTAAGAGAGTATTTGACCTTCCAGTTCTGTTTGAACGGAAAAACCCTTTTTAAGAATATCAACAGCCTCGAACCAGGTTCCACGATAAGTTGGAAGGTCGGCAAAAGGAATCCCCAGAAAACTAAAAAATACTGGGAGCTAAACTATGTCATTGATACCCACCATACTGAAGAATACTTTCAGGATCGGCTGCTCACACTCCTAGACGATACGGTTCGGTTGCAACTGCGCAGTGACGTCCCCGTGGGAACCCATCTTAGCGGAGGACTCGATTCGAGCATTGTTACCTGTTTGGCTTCAAGACACTATGGCAACACCTTGAGTGCCTTTACTGGAAAATTCGCTGAAGGCCCTGAATTCGACGAAAGCGGGTATGCAAAGAAGGTGTCGGAGTTTTGTGAATGCCGGCTCCAGGAGATAGTTCCTTCAGCAGCCGATTTCGAGAATTCCATAAAAGATATTGTGATCCATATGGATCAACCTGCTGCCGGGCCCGGCGCTTTTGCCCAGTACATGGTATCCAAACTTGCCAGCGAGAATGTTAAGGTTGTTCTCGGAGGCCAGGGTGGCGATGAGATATTTGGAGGTTACGCGAGATACCTTATCGGATATCTGGAGCAGTGTCTAAAGGGCGCCATCCATGAGACCCAGGAAGAAGGCAAGCATATTGTCACCCTGGATTCCATAATCCCGAATCTCCCGGTGTTAAAGAATTATGTAGGGCTCATGCAGACCTTCCTTCAGGACGGCCTATTTCGCGATATGGATGAGCGATATTTCCGTTTGATAGACCGTGGAGAGGAGACAAGGGATAAGGTGGCTCCTGGGTTCTTTGGGGAAGAGGACCGCATGCGTATCTTTGAGGAATTCAAGTCCGTGTTCAATCATCCGGACACCTTATCCTATTTCAATAAAATGACCCATTTCGACCAAAAAACGTTACTCCCTGCCCTTCTTCACGTTGAAGATCGGGTCAGTATGGCAACTTCTTTGGAATCCCGCGTGCCATTACTGGATACGCGCATCGTTGATATGATCACGACTATGCCGCCACCCATGAAATTCAAGGGTGGTCGCTCAAAACATATCTTAAGGAGTGCAGTCACAAACGCAGTCCCCGAAGAAATCTTGTCTAGAAAGGATAAAATGGGTTTTCCGGTGCCAATCAACCACTGGTTTGCCGGACCCCTCAAGGGGTTTGTTACCGATACGCTCCTTTCCCAGCGTTCATTGCAACGAGGCATCTACACTAGGAAGGGTTTAGAGGCACTCATATCCAATACAGGCCCCTACTCCCGAGGACTTTGGGGCGCACTGAACTTGGAACTTTGGTTTCAGGCATTTATAGATGGATAGTGCCCACTCAGAAATGGCCATTTTTCACAATTTCTGCGTCAGGCTCAAATTCCAATCCTCAAAATACTACATGTATTCCTGTGGTTGGAATTCTCACCTTCCTTGAACTTGCAAAAACTATCTCATTTCTGGATGGACACTAAAGAGGAAAGCAGGACTGAGGAATTGCAATGAAAAAGGTTTTGATCATAGCCTTTGAGTTCCCGCCCCTTGGATCGGGTGGTGTTCTTCGCTTGACAAAGTATGTGAAGTACCTTCGGGAATTTGGGTGGGAGCCGGTCGTTCTAACTATCGATGAGAATGCAGATTATGGTGGCGCCAAGGATTATAGCCTGCTTGAAGAACTTCCCCATGATCTTGAAATCCATCGAACCACCTATCTTGATTTTGATGTCCTTTTCAAAAAAGAAGTGCAAAATTCCACACTCTTGAAACTCTATCATGCCCTTGATTTGAACTTTCCGGGCATCTTTAGTATCACGAAACCCGACAAAAACATCATCTGGTTCCCCCCTGCATTGGAAAAAGCGCAGCAGCTCGCAAGCAATGGGGACATCGAACTCATCTTCACCGATTCCCCGCCCAGCAGCACCGCCCTTATAGGTTACAAGATTAAGGAACTATTTGGGATACCCTGGGTGGCCGATTTTCGAGACCCCTGGAGTCTAGACGATCTCTCCTACGAGGCCCTGGCCGACAACTATCATCCAAGGGGCCGGGAAGTAGATCGCGCATTAGAAAAAATTATCTTGGAGTCATGTGACAGGGTTATTGTGGTTTCCGAGAAGCTCAGGCAAGGATATGTTGATCAATTGGGCCTTAAATCGGAACGTACAGAGGTTTTCAGTGACGGGTACGATGAATATGATTTTCAGAACCTTCCCGGACCGCGGAAGGGCGACCAAGGGATTTTTAAAATAAAGTACATGGGTTCATTCTATGCCTCATACAATCCGACCCCGTTTCTTATAGCCCTGAAAGACCTGATCACTAAAGATGGACTCAGCGACATTCGACTCCATGTGATAGGCCATGGTTCCCAGTGGATTGATCACAATCTGGGGCCGTTGAATTTGGAGCAATTGAGGCCATTCATTGAACTACAGTCCCATATGGAAGCAAAGACTTGCCTTTCAGAAATGCTCAACAGCGACCTGCTGCTGGTGATTTCCCCCTCCCACATCGACTACAACGTGCCCCAGAAGATCTATTACTACATGAGGATGGGCGCACCGATATTTGCTGTTTTGCCGGAGCATGGTGAAGCGGCTCGGATCATCATGGAAAACGAAGTGGGTTACGTGACTGGCCCTGAAAACATTCCACAAATTGAAGAAAAGCTCTACGCCCTTTACCTCCAATGGAAAGACGGCCTATTGGCCAGAAATCAGGTGTCCGATCAAATCAAGCGTTTTGAAAAAAGGACCCTGACACGTCGGCTCGCCGGGGTCTTTGATGAACTGGTAGAAAATAGAAGGCAAGCGATCATGAAGAATAATGAAGAAGGAGAATCCTTTTTTCAAAAGGGAAATATCGATGATGCGCTTCTATCCTTTAAGGCTGCCTTGACTCTGAATCCCTATTGTGCCGAGACGTTGAATAACATTGGCGTTGTCCTCTTTTCCCGCCAGGAACCTGTTGCGGCCCTTGAATATTTCAATAGGGCCCTGCAAATAGATCCACTATACCGAGACGCCCTCGAGAACGGGTATCAAGCCAATATCATACTGAATCGACAAAAGGAGGCCGAAGCGCTTCAGACTCGACTGGCCTCTATTGCTGAAGAGACAGATTAGGTATGGATCCTCTCCTATCAGCATAGGCTAAATCCTTGGAAGCGAGTACCATTGAGACATCGTCTTTGCTCTTAATCGCTTCCTGCTTCATATTCAAAAGATCATTTTTTCCTGTTTCCATGTCTTTGAGGAGTTCTTCTCTTTTCCAATTCCTTCCTCCCGCCTGAACGGCCACCTCTACGTATTCTTTCGCCTCCCAATACCTCCCCTGTTTTATTCTGATTTTCCCCAATAGTTGCAACACATCCATCGAGTCTCTATCCATAGAGAAGATGCTTTCAATCGCCATATTGGCTTGATGGCAGAGACGAGTTTTGAGTAGAAAATCTACCAATGGAAGTAAATCGCCAGCCGTTTCCTTCTTTTGATAGGTCGAAAGAAGATGATCGAGTTCTTTAAGATCCTCAATTTTCGATTTTATCAAATCCATGAGTGAATCGATCGCGATCGCAAAGGCATGCAGGGCTTTGGTGTTTTTTTCCACCTCTTTCTTGAACCTTCTATCCGCATTACTCTCTGAGGCAATCCTCGCATTGTCGATTTTGGCTTGATAAAGTGCCTCACCAAAATAGCTCTTCAAGAAGGGGTGATATTGTATCAACGACTCAACCTCCGCTGTATTGCGATTGGTCTGTTCCATGATCAAATCCCGATTGGTCCCTTGGGCATTTACCAACTTCTCGGAAAACCCTATGCCTTTTCGACAACACTCGATTGCCCTTTCACAATCCATTACAAAACCGGAAAGCTTTGGAATTAAAACAGTGGAAACTTGTTCGCCTTGCAATTCCGGCGGGAGGCATGGAAACTCAAAGTCAGACAATGGTTTCATAGGCCCAAGAAACCTGTCCATTTCTTCCAGCGTTGATTCTTCGGTTCCGAGGATTTGGGCGCCCTTGTGTGTTGCGTTTATAACCCGAACCCGTCGTTTGCTTATCACCTGTTCTAAGGATTCTTTAATTGTGAAGTAACCTTTTAGCGTATTGACCTGAGATCCCCTCACACCCCTGGTTGGAATGAGGACTTCCTTTGGGATTTTAATCCGCATAGGATGCCCCTCCGCATGCGAAAAACCGTCGACCGCGAGATCCATCCCGGTCAATACAATTGGATTTCCTTTAAAGAGGCAGGCCAATTCAAAGGCGAATTGCGCGACGGATATCCCTGTTTGAACAGCCTGTTCCTCCCCTCGGCAAGCGCCAAGCCAGGAATGCAGTGGGCCGGGATGGGGTACGGCTATCACAGGGCCTGTATATGCATTTAAAAATTCGGGATGGACTCTGGATGAAAATACCAACGGAATATCATGGGCATGACTTGTACCTTTGAGCATGCCCAGACTCTCAATATTCTTGTCGCTTGAAACCAAGAGATGGGGTTTGATCCCATTGGCCAGAAGATGACGCCAAGAAGCTGGGAGAGCAAGCAGGACCATTTTTTCTCGAAGCCTTGATATCCAGGGAATGGCGCTTTTGAGAGACGGACCTGCGCCGATGATTAGAATAGGGCGTCCTTTGATTATCTTTTTCAAATGCCCTAACCCGGGTGACAGCATCGCTGGGACGATGTTCTCGAGTTCATTAAGCACCATATACTTTTCGGCTTTAAATGGCCCTGAGAGAACGGTTGTCCCATCATAAAAAGCCACCTTTACATCCTGTACCAAGTCCTTGTAATGGGAGAAAAGGGCAACACTCCTGGGATCTGGGATGATATTCACATCCTGATGGGTATACCCTCCACTGATGAGCTGCATCAGCCTTTTCCTTATACTCACTCGCTCCGGCCTTACAACAAATAGCTTTCTGGAATGCAATTGCTTGGAGAAATCGAAACGTTCGAAGGCACTCTTTATGATTTGGGTGTTTGGATCGAGCACCATGAGCCTATGGCTATTCTCCATGGACTCGAGAATGGCCATGGTCGTATAACCAAGGCCCATGCCAATAAGACAAGTGAGGCAGCCATTTGAAAGATTGAGAGGTTTGATCAATTCCTTCTCTTGGGCGATAGAGGGAGTGGCTTCATAATAGGCCGATTTTTTGCGCCCTTCCTTTTCAACCCATATGTTTTCTCCTTCAATAATGAGGCCTTCCGAGCGGCCGGCTACCAGCCAATCATAACTGTCGGGATCCGTTTTCGAGAGAGCCTCTAAATTCCTTTGATATCTACTGCCATTATTCATTGGAATTGTGCGTATCCTTTCCATTTAATTCGTTGGGCTTCAATGCAAAACACTTGAGCGTCTCTGGGGCGCATCCGTTCAAATGGTGCAATAATTATTCCACTCCTCTTTGATGCAATCCGCATAAATATCTGATGAAATGGGTTTTCCCGTAATAGTACCGGGTAACGAAACAATCGCCCTTTTGGGTATGGAAATTGCAAATATGATTGTCGAAATTACACCAAACGTCAGAGCTATTCGCCTCTTTTTGAATCCATGATGAGTAGCCACACTAAGAGCAGGAACAGAATAAAGTACCTTCACACAAACATGACAAACATCGAAATACAAGACAAAGTCAACGCCTTTCCCTTTTGGTACCACAAGATCGAACTCCCCTATGGAATCGTTACGCCCGGCGTGGCGCCAATTAGTGAGGAGTCTTACAGGATACCAAAGGATTTGGCTGGGAAAAGAGTCCTTGATATAGGCGCCTGGGATGGCTTTTGGACATTTGAGGCGCTTAAAAGAGGAGCCGTCGAAGCTGTTGCAATTGATGATTTCTCGCCCTATCGACATCTGATGAACGAGGATGAAAGAAAAGGTTGGGATACATTTGATTTCTGTCGCTCGGTTTTGGGTTATAATAATGAAGAATGTAAACGAATGGAGATGTCGGTTTACGATATCTCAGAGGAGCGTTTAGGGCGATTCGATGTCATCTTCTTTTTCGGGACATTATATCACCTGAGATATCCCCTATTGGCTTTAGACAAAATTGCAGCTATGTGCGACCAGGAATTGTTCGTTGAATCGGCGATCCTGGATGACTACAGTCCCTACCGTGGTGGATTCGGTCACGGGTATTCGGGTAGCCAGATTGTTATGGAGTTCTATCCTGACGATCAATATGGGGGCGACAAAAGCAATTGCTGGAGTCCAACACTCCATTGCCTAATGAGTATGGTGCACTCAACCGGCGACTACCGGGACATAAATGGATGGAAACTTGCGGATGAACCGACCTCGCTTAATATGTGCAGAGGGTTTGTTCATGCCGTAAAGAAATGAGTTGACTAATAACAACCTTGACGCCTTACCTACCTACCCTACCCAATGATAGACCATTCATACTGCTTTAGCGAAAATTCGCGAATTATCCGATCTCGTCTTTTACACGCTAATGAAGGTAATTTCACAGCAATTTCAAGCAAATAAACATTTTTGATAAAGAGCTTTCAGAAGCTCCAAAATAGTGAACAGGAACAGAAATTGCAAAATATTAACTTTTGCATGTCACTGCGGACCGAGCCTTTTAGCTTCTAATTAGGACATTAAAGCATGGATTCTCAAACTGCACCTAAGACCTATGAATTCAATAATCCGGAATCTGCGGAAGCCTTTTTAAAAAAGGGCGTCTCGCGGCACATGTCCGGTGATTTAGATGGTGCGTCGGATATCTATCGTGAGATCCTGAAGCTAAATCCTCGAAACCTCCAAACGCTCCATAATTACGCACTCCTATTGCTCCAGACTGGGAATATTACCGAGGCCATTAATCGTTTCAATGAGGTACTTGCTATTCATCCCGAATTCTCAGATGCCCATTGCAACCTGGGTTCTGCTTTGGCTTGCGAAGGGCGTCATGTAGAGGCGATAGCGAGTTTTAAACAAGCTCTCAAGCTAAGAACTGAATACCCTGCCGCTTGGTTTAACCTGGCGAATGCCTTCAGAGAGATCGGAAATCTAAAAGATGCTGAGCGCGCCTATAACCAATTCCTCAAACTGAATCCCGATCACGCGGAAGCACACTTCAACCTGGCCATCGTTCTTTCAGATCAGGGCAGATATCAAGAGGCCTACTCCTCATGCAAAAAGTCGATTGATCTAAACCCGGACCATGCCGAGGGACACTACAACATAGCCCGCCTGTTGACACGTATAGATCGGTTTGAAGAGGCCGTTCGAGCCTATACCCGCGCAGTAGAAATCAAACCGGATTATGCGGATGCCCACTTCAATCTGGGAAAGATTCTACATGACAGGGGTAGGTATGATGAGGCCATTGTTGCCTATAGGAAAACGATCCAAACTCAACCCGCATATATGAAGGCCTATATTAACTTGGGCATAGCGCTCTCCCATCAATCGCGGGATGAGGAAGCAATAACCTGTTACCGTCAGGCGATTGATCTTGATCTTCAAGACTACCGACTCTATTACAACCTCGGAAATGCCTTGAAGATGGGTGGCGATAGTGAAAAGGCCGTCGAGGCCTACGGGCGTTCAATAAAGTTAAAGCCTGACTTCTATGACGCCTACAATAATTTAGCTGAAACATTTGAACAAGAGGGGAACATTGCTCAGGCTCTAAAGGTCCAGAGGGACGCACTTGCAAATTGCCCAAAATCAAACCTGTTGAATTGTGGTTCTTTTCGTATGTTCTCTTTTTACGGACAATGGGAAGATGCGAGCCCGCTCGTGGATGAGGTTATTAAGGCCCAATATGATGAATCCGAATTGCGGCTTTTTCATAAGATGCTCTTTCTGATGAACGCCACTTTCCTTGCGCCACAGGAAATATTCTCCAGTCACACCGATTGGGGCAAACTGCAAATGGCTCATTGTGAAAAGCAGGGTCTACACTTTCAATTCGAACAACGCCGGAAGCTAAAGAAAACCTGTTTGAGAATCGGTTACCTTTCGCCCGATTTCAGGCGCCATTCCGTAGGGTTCTTCTTCAAAGATATGGCCAAAAATCATGATCGGGAATCCTTTGAGGTGCATTGCTATTCTTTATCGGCACAGGAGGATGACATTACAGCTCAAATAGAGTCTGCGGCGTCGGCATATAAGCGGGTGGGCCAGCTAAATGCGACCGATATTGCCAGGCAGGTCTTTGAGGATGAAATAGATATCCTTGTTGATTTGTGCGGACATACCAAAGCAAACAAACTCGAAGTCCTTGGATACAAGCCCGCTCCGATTCAGGTCACGGCCATCGGGTACCCGAACACCACAGGCCTGTCCATGGTCGATTATAGAATCACCGATCGATTTGCCGACGCCCCTTCATCCGACCGCTTTTATCTCGAGAAACTCGTAAGGCTTCCCAAATGCTTCCTGCCCTTGAATTGTCTGGAAGATCCCTTGAACAGGATTACTAAAGGTGACCTTGGCCTGCCCAGAGATGCCGTGACCTTTTCTTCGTTCCATGCCCTGCACAAACTGAATCCCCGAGTGTTACGTCTCTGGAACAGTATCCTCACCCACCTACCGAATGCCCATTTGCTGTTTTCTTTTGAAAACGCCCACATAGAAATAATTCAAGATAGTATCCGCGGGTATTTTACGAAAGGGCAAGACAATCGGGACAGAATTGTATTTCTGCCCAGGGTTGAAACCTCGGAACTGCACCGAGCGCGATATGAGGCCGTCGATGTAGCCCTGGACACCTTCCCCTATTCCGGAACAACGACAAGCTACGAGGCCCTGCTCATGGGCGTGCCGATCATCACGCTTGTGGGGGAGAGGCATGTGCAGCGAACAACCTACAGCCTCCTCAAGAACGTCGGACTTGAAGAGGGCATTTCCTATGATGAGGCGGATTATCTTAAAATAGCCGTTGCAATGGCAACCAACCCGGAACGGCTCAGTGAAGCCAGAAAAACAATTCAGAGCGGGTTGACTGATCGACAAATCAGTCCCGGCCCCTACACAAAAGAACTTGAGAAGGCTTACACAATGATGTGGGAGCGCTACCAGAAGGGGTTACATCCAGCTCCATTTCATGTGCCTTCTGCCGCTGAAGAACAGCAAAATCTCGGGAGGGAGAATATTGTTGATCGCGACTCTGTCTCAGATGTCCCTGTCCCGATATCGAGAGTAGGCCCAATTGGCCGCCTCTCATGCAAAAAACTAAATCTTCATATCGGTGGAAAAGCCTTTCATCCCGACTGGAAAATACTGGATATTTTCCCGGGCGAGCATGTTGATGTTGTGGGAGATGCCGTCGATCTCCCTTACTTTAAGGGCGAGTCTATCGATAGCATCTATGCGTCCCACATATTGGAACATATCCCCATACCCAAGCTGGAATCCTGCCTGACGGAGTGGCGCAGAGTTCTCAAACCGAAGGGGCAATTAATGTTGGGGGTTCCGGACTTTGAAGCTCTCTCTCGCCTGTTCCTCACAGGCGAATGCGATCTTGAGGAAAAATATCTCATTATGAAAATGATCATGGGTTCACAGAATCATGAGTACGATTTTCATCACGTGGCATTCGATCTTGAACTCCTAAAATATTATCTGGCCGCGGCCGGATTCAGTGCCATAGGCCGCGTGGATAGTTTTGGGATTTTTCACGACTCGACAGAGCTTAAGGTTCGTGGAGAACGCATAAGCCTAAACGTTATTGTTAAAAAATAGGGAACCCTGTGAATCAGACCCTATGTACGAAATTCACGGGGAAACCACCGACAATTTTCAAATGACCGATATAGATGTCTCAAGGACCATTCAAATAGGTATCAGCCATCATCAGGCCCTGCGGTTTGAGGAAGCCGAGGCCGTTTACAATGATATCCTGAAACAGGATCCTCAATACTCTGATTCTTGGCACCTTCTCGGTCTGATCGCTTACCAGCAGGGCAAACTTGATTTGGCGGTTGATCGCATTAATAGGGCTATTGCCATAGATGATTCAAAAGCCGTCTACCACTACAATCTGGGTATCGCTCTCAACAGTCAACACAAGCTTGATGAAGCAGCACAAAGCTACCGGAAAGCGATCAGTCTCCAGCCCGAAAATGCTGATGCACTTAATAATCTCGGTAACGCTCTCAGGCGCCAGGGCCTCATTCAAGAGGCCTTGGAAATCCTCAAGAAGGCCATGACCATCGACCCCAGGCTTCCAGAGTTCCATTCCAACTACCTGTTGACCTTGAATTCTCACCCTTCGCTCGATCAGCGAACCATCTATAAGGAACATCGGCGCTGGGCCAAACAGCATGCAGAGGCATTGACCCTTTGTTCTCAATCCCACCCAAATGATCCCGACCCTGAGCGCCGACTCCGCATTGGGTATGTATCACCCGATTTCCGAAGTCATTCCGTATCCTTTTTTCTCGAACCCATATTTAGAGCCCATGACCGATCCCAATTTGAAGTCTATTGTTATGCAAATGTAGCGAAACCGGACTCTACAACCGCCCTGTTCAAAGACCTGGCTGATATGTGGAGAGACATCCATCCGATGCCGGATGAGGAGGTGATTGACCGCATCCGAAGAGATGAAATCGATATTCTGATCGATCTGGCCGGACATACCTCCGGCAATCGTTTGTTGGTATTTGCAAAAAAACCCGCGCCCCTTCAAATCACTTACCTTGGATACCCCAACACGACCGGGCTTGCTGAAATCGATTACAGGTTAACTGATGCCTGGGCCGATCCTCCTGACCTAACGGATGATTGCCATTCAGAAACATTGGTCCGTCTGCCCCAGGGCTTTCTCTGCTATTTGCCGGCCGGCTCACCCTGTGTTCAGGATCCTCCCGCTCTCTCTGAAAAGTACGTGACCTTTGGTTCTTTCAACAATTTGTCAAAGGTTACACCGGAAGCCGTCTCAATGTGGTCGCGCATTCTAAAGGAGGTCTCGAATTCCCGTTTGGTAATGAAATCAAGAAATCTGGCCGGCCAATACACACGTGACCGCCTGCGAGAACTATTCCTTCAACAGGGCATTTCTCAAGATAAAATTGAGATGATCGGTTATACGCCTTCTCACCAAGAGCATATTTCAATCTACAGCCGAATCGATATTGCCCTGGATACCTTTCCCTATAACGGGACAACAACGACTTGCGATGCCCTGTGGATGGGGGTACCGGTTGTTGTCCTGGCCGGTCAGCGACATGCGGCGCGGGTCGGTGTGAGTATTCTATCTTGCGTGGGATTAGAAGAGCTTATTGCTGAGACCCAAACCGAATATGTTGAAAAAGCCATCAGGCTTGCCCTTGATATCGGTTATATGCGTAAATTGCGATCAAACCTGCGTGAACGCATGAGCAAATCACCCCTCACCGATGCCGAGGGTTTCACCCGTTCTTTGGAGGGTGCTTACCGATCCCTTTGGCGCATGTGGGCATCCAACGCAGGAGTTTGGCCTAAAGAGCGTCCAGTCCCTGATAGTATGGTTCCAACCGGGCAGATGCGTTCTCATAACATCCTCCCGGAATCAGATTCGAAACCTTCTATTGAAAACCCGATTCAGAAGCAAAAAGAAACCACAGGAAGAAATGGCCCAGAGGGTCTCACTCAACGCTTCGAAGACTTTGTCACAAAGGTTTACGACAGACGCAAGACCGAAAGGACATTGTCATACAAAGACCAGATGCTCATCCTCGCGGATACCATCCTGGATCAGAGATTCTTTGAATCCCGAAATTGGAACTGGCGATATGGGGGCATCAGGTATGAGTCTTACGCGATTCCCGAAGCTGATCCTCAAAAGATCCTTGTGCTGCATTGGCCCACTGCCCTTGGGGACGCCGCCATGGCCTCTAGTTTTTATTCAGCTTTAAGAGACCGATATCCGACCTCCAGGATCTATCTCCTGGGATCCGCCATCACTGCTGAGGCCATATACGGTAGGAGCGGCCTGATTGATGTTTTCATGGACAACCCTTTGGAAGAATTCATCAATCAGAAACAATGCGGCAAAGATATAGACCTTAGGGCTTTAATGGAGGGCGTTACCGATCTGGTTAAAAACCTTACAGAGGAAAGATTTGATTTGCTTTTCAATCTTCAGATTCTCCCTATGTCAGCAACTCTTGCCAAGTTGGCTAATGCCAAGAAATACGTAGGCATGACCCTTATGGACGATGGTATGCCTGTCATCAAGGGCAATCTATGGGCGCCTTATCTTTTTGGCGTATCTGCGGGCCTAATGCGTCCATTTAATCGAATACACCGGACAAAGATGCTTCAGGGTCTCCTGGGCTCACAGAAGGATGCTTTCCTTAATCCCGCATCCCTGATAGATCCGGAAGACGCCCGCAGCGTACAAGCTTTTTTTGATGAGAACGGAATTGAGGATCGAGATACAATTATAGGTATAAGCCCCCTGTCCAACCTTCCGGGGAAAATCTGGAAAAGCTACGACCGCCTGATAAAAACCCTGGTCGAGGAATATGGTTCAAAAATAATCCTTTTCGGCAACCAAGCCGAGAGCCGAGCCCTAGCCGAAATTATTCATCGATCGGGTGTTCAAGCGATCCAGGCTACACACTTCAACCTATCCGAGCTGATGGTCGCCATTTGCGGGTGCGATCTTTTTATTTCCAACGATACGGGTCCCTTGCACCTTGCCTGTCTTTTCCGAAAAAAGACAATTGCCCTTTTCGGGCCCACCATACTCAGAGAGGTCGGTCCCTGGGGAACGGACTACGTTGCCCTACAATCAAACAAATGCAAGGATTGTTTTGAGATGACCTGCAGTATGGTGCCCTCTTGCATGGATCACATCAAGATCGAAGATGTTCTGGGTGCCGTGGAATTTCATCTAAATGGAGATAGAAATTCCCTCACTAGGCTATCTCCCGAGGTAACTTGGCATTCTCCGGAGAGTGGATATGGTTTTGACGACAACCTTGATGACCTCATATCAAGGCAATATTTGATGTATTTTGAGGCTAATGAAAGGGACCGGCAATGGATAGATCGTCCTCAAACACAATTGTCTAACGGCATTGAAGATTGGGACAAGGTGATTGGTTTCTGCAGACAATTCATGGAAAAAGTTGAAAAGGCACGCAACCAATTAAAACTCGACAATAACATTGATGCCATAGAAGCGACGGCCAAAGACATATCTGCAAGCTGTGGATTCTTAAAGAACATCGTCGTCATGAACGACTTCAGGTATCTTGACAAACGATTGTCGATTGAATCACAAAGGGATGCCTATGAAAAGTATTACAAAGGCATCCTGAAGGATGTCGCGTTTTTTATCGGCAATAGAGACTGAAGATGTCCTTGGACTGATTGACAAGGGCGTCAATTAATTCCTTCCCATTCTTCCCCACCATGGAAACCCTTCCCATATGACCGAGGGAGACATTCGTGTCGCCCCAAATCCGAAAACCAATCCTTCGTGCCCTTTCACAAAAAGCCCAGTCCTCTGATAGGTATTCGGTCTTGCCGTTTGGATGTTTGAAAACCATCGGATTATATAGATTGTAGGTTTTTTTCTTGAACCTGGAGGGTAGGTTTTCATCATAGGCCTCGTCCTCGTAAGCCTTAGCCATGGCCTCAACGACATTTCTTCGAACAAGGAGGAAGCCCGTACTCGCATAGTCAAGCTCGATGAGATGCCCCTCTTCAACATTGAGATTAAACTCTCTATCGTTCATCATTTCCAATTTGGGTCGCGCCGAATAAATAGGAAACTCGGGAGATCTCATAGGATACATAGCACACACAATGTCCCTGTCATTGGACACCAGCAAGGGTATGGCTTCAGGCGCGAATCCGATATCATCATCGATGGTAATAAAATAGTCTGAATCACCCTCGAGGAAATGGGATACTGCGGTGTTTCTCACCCTGGGGAGCAGGGAGTCGTTTGACAAAATCTTGTAGTCACATTCGACGGAGACCTCTCCCTTGCTCGCCAATCTTTCCAGGGCAAGGAGACCCATCGCCGTTTCAGGAGACAGTCCTCTCACCGTGGGTATAGCTATCATCACCTTCATTGGGTTCGTGCCCCTATCACCGTCCATTTTCTACCTCGCATATAGCGTCGCCCTTGAGACGCAACCAACGAAGGAGGCGAAACTCGAAGGGCTGGCTAGATTGTTTGTTGCTAGTATCCAAACATATGAATAAACTTGCCAAACCTTTCTTGATAAAGTGTTTCAACATCTTCACCGATGCAGACCAGCGACTGTGCCATTTTCCCGTCTCCTACAAAGGAAGGGGTATTCGGCCTGTCAACATATATGCTTTTTCTACCTTGCTTTTTCTCTTCCATCTCGAACTTGCGAGCCTTATCAATGGCGCAATGCATGACCGCCATTTGTATCTTGGAATCTTCCGGTTCCCCTCCCAGAAAGCTGACAACACGTTTCAATGTATTAGCAGTATCCGTTCGCAAGTCTTCGTATTTTATAAATATATGCGGTATCTTATTAACTGAATATAGCCAACTCGCTACATGTTCAGGCCAACTGCCCATTTTCATTATGCGCCAACGCGTCACTCCGAAGTTGTTTATGAAGGCTATAGAAAACTTTCGCAAATCATCCGGATTTCCGTTTGCCCCAAAATATCGCGCGTTACTTAATAAGACATCTCTTGGATTGCGCAATATATATATATATCCAACTGTAGCTTCTGCATATGGATGATTGTCCGAAAGACAGAAATGTGTTTTAACAATTCTTTGTTGATCACTATGACCATCCAAAGCTCGTTCTTGAGACAAGAGCTGATGAAGATCAGGAATTCTTCTCCCAACCTCATCACTATCGTGTAATTTACCAGATAGGTAAGTGTTCAATAGCATTCGAATAAAAGTATTACCCGATTTAGGATACGATGCTAACCATACAACCTTCATAATCTTTCCTAACGAGAAGCGAACTTTCTACCAAGATTAGATAATCCAATGGCCATAATTACATGGCAGCTGAGGCCGCAGTCTGATGTTGTGGATTG
>CAYWMP010000006.1:0-37233 GCA_964459445.1 uncultured Desulfobacteraceae bacterium | reverse complement strand
CAAATCAGACCTTTTTCTACAAACTCAATCGTCCTGTCTATATCGTTGCTCCCACCCTGCCGTTCTACGTCTGGCTTTCACCACCCTTTATCCGATAGATTGCCAATCCTACGCAAACGCTTTGCATATAAGCCGCCGGTAAATTTACTAATCTCGGTGAAATTTCTTCTTGGCTTCAAGTGAATGCATAAAATGGGGGTTTATCTCTAAACTCTGATCCAGGGCTTTTCTTCCTGCCCATACCTTCCCCTTAGCAAACAGGATTTGTGCGTTAATATAGTGCAGCCACTCGGCGTTCAATATTTGATTGTCGTTACCCTCCAGAATTCTTATTTGATTTTCCACCATAGAGAATTGCCTGTTGCTTGCCCCTTCTACGATTTCTTTCAGCGCTCCGAACTCTCGAATGAATTGTTTAATCACCGGAAGGACCTGCTGTATCCTTTTATAATAGGTGTGTTCTTCTACGACTCGTTCCCTACCGCGACGTGCAATTTCAAGCGCTGATTCCTCGTTGTTCAAAATCCACTCAGCTCTTTCCCTGAGATCCTGTTCATCTGTGTAGATAAGGATATCCTGGCCCGGTTCAAACAATTCCCTGGCGTCTTCCTTGTCATCGGTCAAGAGAAGGGATCCGCATGCCATGGCCTCGTAGACTCGCATGTTCAGGCTTGATTTACCATGGGCTCGGGTAATGTTAAGGCTTGAGAAGGATGCATTATAGATTTTTATAAGTTCATCCTGTTCGAAAACCGGATACCTGTAGTGTGGCTCAAGCTTGGGATTTTCGCGCCACTCATCCTCGCCGTACCCGTAAATCCTGAGCTCTTTATCATGGATGACTTCAAGAAATCTGATACGCTCAGGCGTTGGCCCCCCCACAAAACAGAATTTGCAGCCATAGTTACCCTTTTCTTTATCATTCATGTGAACCGTTCTGAATTTAGCCTCGTTCACACCCATCGGGAAATACAGGGACTTGTTGATACCCCTTCTTTTCATCACATCCATGGCATCTCTATCCCAGCACAGGAAAAGGAATTGCTGGCTCTGCATCTGCTTAATAAATGGCACCCTTTCAAGCGGAACGGGATCCGTAAAAGGCGATCCAAAATCAAAAAATAGACACAGAAAAGGAAAATCCTGCAAGTGGTGGAAAAACGGCCGTTCTTCTGATTCGATAATATCCGAGAAGAGTGGATGAAATGCTTCTAATCCATAGGACAGAATAAACTGAGGGTTGAATGTACGTATTCTCTCGATGAGATTTCGAATTTCTTCGTTCTGCTTCTCTAACGGAAGCGCTAAAATGCTCTTTTTCCACGCCTCCATGTCAAGCCAATCCAGTTCGCACCCTGAACGGCGAAAAGCATCCATGATATCAACCATGATGAATTTGGCTGCACTCGGTTGGCGTATGAAACCAAAGACCTTCATAAAATCCCTACAGCTAAGCGATACCCCCTAGATCCTTACCTATTCTCCGCAAGTTGCGTGCCAATGACACAAAAATACGGAAAATACCAGACCCTCCGCTCTCCAACAATACAAACGCTCTATTTTCCCTCTAAAAAGGGGATATTTGCCTATCCGATATTGCTCTTCGTCACAAAATTGACGCATAATCTATTGAAAATGCTTAAAAACATGACAATTGAACTAAGGGAATGAAAGGCCCAATTCTTGCAAAATTCAAAATGTGAATAGCACCAATATGAACGACGGATTTTGATCCCATTTGGGCAACACACTCCGCTTGGACGGGTGGTTATTAAGCAAGTCTCCTTGAGCATGGAGTATTGCCTATCATTCAAGAACGGATTAGAGGCTTATCTGGGCCAGAAATAATCAGCGATGTGTAGCTTTCTATTAACCAATATCCATTTATCCGACCTGGATTATGTGAATTATTTTCAAAAATTCAGGGGGCCGGATTTAACAAACTCGGTCAACTACGGAGGGTACCTCTTCGTTCACAACCTGTTGAATCTGACCGGACAATTTGCACCGCAGCCCTTTTGGGATGCTGATGGAGAAATCGCCTGTTTATACAATGGAGAAATCTACAATTTCGAAGACTTCGGCGAATATCCCTCTGATGGCTATTGTCTCATTGACCTTTACAAAGAATTCGATCTGAATTTTCCGCAAAAACTGGACGGCGAATTTGCAGTTGTTCTGTTTGACTTCAAAAAAAAACGCATCATCGTATCCACTGACCCCTTTGCCACAAAACCGATTTGGGTCTCCATCGAAAATGACAAAATCGGTTTGAGTTCCTACCAAAGTGCTTTAAAGAGACTGGGATTTAAAAAAGCGGCGAAAATGCCTGCAAACTCGACAGTTGTTTTGAGCATGCCCCAATTTGAACAGGAAATGGTCCTTCCGGTATGTGAGTTTGGACTTGATCAATACAAAACAGATGTTAGCGACTGGATCGCGGCCTTTGACAGGGCCATTGAAAAACGGGTCCGGTATGCAAACAACAATTTGTACATGTGCTTGAGCAGTGGCTATGACAGCGGCTGCATTGCCTGTGCCTTAGACCATATGAAAGTGCCCTATTACAGCTACACCATCATCGGGAAAGAGAAAGTGGAAACCATTCACGAAAGGGTGAAATACAGTCGGTTTAACCGGAATGAAATTTTGCAAATGTCAAAAGGCCAATACCTGGCGCATCTTCGTTATATCAAGCAGGACTGTGAAGAGTTTCTGTACAGTAGCAGACACCTTGAAGCGGGCCGAAGCAAAATGACCGACGATACGGCCGCTGTCGGTATGTCCTTTATCAACAGCAGAGCCAGGGCAAAGGGGAACAAAATTTACCTTTCAGGTCAGGGAGCGGATGAGATCTACAGCGATTACGGTGTGAATGGGCAGAAGATATACCCACAGAGTTGTTTTGGTGGGCTATTCCCTGAATATTTGGACACCGTGTTCCCCTGGGAGAATTTTTTCGAGGGAACTCAGCAAGACTATTTGGGAAAAGAGGAGCATATAGCCGGCCTTTATGGTGTTGAGGGGAGATACCCCTTTTTGGATAAGCAGGTCGTTCAAGAGTTTTTGTGGTTAACGCCCGAGATAAAAAACAGCAAATATAAATCATGCTTGCACTACTATCTGGAAAGCCGAGATTACCCCTTCGATGAAAACGTGAAGATCGGATTCAGCGCATTGGCCAATCTCAAAAATTGAACAAGGACCGAGAAATACATGATCGATTCGGAAATCCCTGCCAACCACTTAAACAGACATCCCAAGGGCAGCATTGTCTTCTTTCACATGAATCAGAAATTCGATGGCAATACGATCCATGAGAGGGCACTGGGTGGCATGGAAACGTCCATCATTTACATGGCCAGGGAACTTGCCGAGCTTGGATGGGATGTTAAAGTCTTTAACCATTGTGAAAAACGGGGAACCTATGAGGGCGTTGAATATGTGCCGGTGGATAAAATCAATGAATACAAGGCAAAATATCAAACGGATGTCTTCATTTCTGTAAGATACCTTGATCCGTTCCTGGCTGATCTGAATTCCAAACTCAAGATCCTCTGGACCGGGGATGCCTGTGATCAACCCTTTTTGAAAAGGCTGAAGGATCCCAAAATCCTTGAGAATATCGACAAATTCTTTACAAAAAGCGAGTGGCAGGCTCAGACAACCGCAAAATTTTTCGACGTGCCTTTTGAAAAATTCTTCGTCGCAAAAAATGGCGTGAATGTGGAAAACTTCCTCGATGGGGGAACTAAGCGCCAAAAGGCGAAGCTGATATACGCCAGCACGCCCTTTCGAGGTCTGGACGTCCTTTTGGACATCTTTCCTGAGATTAAATCGCGAGTGCCCTCAGCAGAACTCCATGTCTTCAGTGGTTTGACCGTATACGGCATTTCCGGGGAGAGGGACCGAGAAAGATATGGTCATATCTATAGTAAAGCAAATCAGCCCGGCGTCCATATGAAAGGAAATGTGATCCAAGAAAAACTGAGAAACGAAATGATGAGCAGTTGGTTGATGGTTTATCCCTGCACATTTCCTGAGACGCTTGCCGGCGTGACCTTGGAGGCGCAGGCAGCGGGACTCCCCGTCATAACCACCAAAGCCTTTGCCTTACCGGAAGTGATCAAGGCCGATGTGACCGGGCTTTTAATAGACGGCAATCCACGGGATGCAGACTATCAGTCCGGATTTGTTAATGCGTTGGTCGAGCTTATCCACGATGATCAAAAATGGCACACCATGAGCGAGAATGCCAAACGCTGGATCTTTAATGAGAATACAAGACGCATGGCTGCCCTGGAATGGGAAGCGGAATTCCTTCGCCATTTACAGAGTCCGGTTGATAGGTTGGAAACAGTGCAGGCATCTCTGGCGGGTTACATCGATCGGATTGAGAGAGATCCCACTAACTGGCGCTTGTATGCCAAGGTGGCCGAGGCTTGTGACTCCTTGGGCAAGGGCAGGGACGCCGAATTTTTCAGGGAAAAGGCTGCTGAAATTCGATCGCAGCAATTGACGGCGGTTTAGTCCCATCAATAGAAAATAGAGATGTTTTTCTGAATTGATTTTTGAGGGAAGCGGAATTTGAAAAAGGCAAACGAAGACAAACCCTTCCTTTCACTCTGCATGATTGCAAAGGACGAAGAAGACATGCTGGGGGAGTGCCTGAGCAGGGCCAAGCCGATTGTCGATGAGATGATTGTCGTCGATACCGGCTCCAGCGACAGGACAAGAGAAATCGCCCGGTCCATTGGGGCCATGGTCTTTGATTTCCTATGGCAGGATGACTTCAGTCAAGCGAGAAATTTCTCTCTTCAGAAAGCCAAGGGCGAATGGATATTGGTATTGGATGCCGATGAATTCATTTCACCCACGGACCTCCCCACGATTCAGGCTCTCACCGAGGGAAACGGCGTCGACGGATATCGTTTGTGCCAGAGGAGTTATATGGACTCCTTGGGTCAAATCAACTGGCATCCCTGCAAAGGCGAATACGAAGAGGAACGAGATCATTGGGGCTATGTCACTGCGCATCTGGTGCGTCTGTTCCGCAATGACCCGCAGATCTATTTTCAGGGAAAACTCCATGAAGTCGTGGAACCCGTCATGGCCGCGAATGGCAAGAAATGGGTGTCTACGGAAATTCCGCTTCATCATTATGGCTTCCTAAGATCAAAGGTGCGCCTGGAGGAGAAGACGGACGCCTACGAAAAGCTGGGAAGAATAAGGATGGAGGATACACCGGACGATCCACGGTCTTTACATGATTTGGGTGTTCAAATGATAAAAATGGGGCAATTCGAGGACGCCCTGGCGGTCCTGGAAAAGGCCTATCGTCTGAATCCCACATGGGCCCCGGTGCTCTTCAATCTGGGGTTTGCAAGTCACAAATTGGGTGATGATGAAAGGGCGATTCAATACTACCAGAGTGCCTTGAATTTCAATCCGGAACATCAAGGCGCTTTATCCAACCTTGGTCTGCTCTACCAAAATAGAGGGCAACTGGAAGACGCTAGGAAGACCTATGAAATATGTCTGGACAAATACCCGGAATACTTGCCGGCAATTCTTAACATGTCGACCTTGCTGAGTGAGACCAAACGTCTTCCTGAAGCAATCCAGTACCTGGAGAAGGCAAGGACCCTGTGCCCTTCCCATGTGCCTGTCCATAGGGCGCTGGCTGCCAAGTATAAGGAACTCGGGGACTGTTATGCTGCTGAGAGCGCCATTATGAGATGGATAGAGCTCGATACAAACAATGCGCTGGAAGGTTCCCTTTTATTAGCAGAGATTCATCTGAGCCGCGAGAACTGGGATTTCCTCATAGCCGAAACAGACCGAATCCTTCAGCTATTGGATTTTCCCCGAAACATTATTGTGGAGAGCTTTCACGGCCTCGCAGAGATATACAGTCAATTGTCGAGCACCTTGGCGGACAAAGGAAGAAGGGACTTGGCAACCTTGGCCGAGACATTGACAACAGCGATTAATCACGTTGCCCTATTTTCGCGGAGAAACAAGGACAACCTGCGCAAACGGAGATTTGAAAAGCAAAGAACTCAAACTAAGAGATTCAACTTTGCATAACCAAAACCCATGACCCCATCAAACACAGAGAACCGGCAAAAGATTTCTCTTTGCATGATTGTAAAAAACGAAGAGGCCCTTTTGCCGCAGTGTCTTGCCAGCGTGAAGAAATGCGCAGACGAAATTATCGTTGTAGATACCGGTTCGACCGACGGCACCATTGAAATCGCCGAATCCTACGGTGCAAAGGTCTATCACCATCCCTGGGAGAACAACTTCAGCAAACACAGAAACCAGTCCCTTTCCTATGCTTCGGGAGACTGGATACTCATTTTGGATGCCGACGAGGCACTGGCCCCCGGTCAAGGAGATAGGATAAGAGAAGCGGTATCCAAGAGTGCTGAAAATTGCACAAAAATCTATTTCATGGTCCATGACATCGAAAATGACAAGGTGTCCATGGTCACAACCTCTTTAAGGCTTTTCAGAAACCATGTCGGCGCCCACTACGAAGGCATTGTCCATAACCTTATCGTCGTACCCAAAGGTGAAAGTATCAAAACCGACATTATTCTGTACCATTATGGATATGCCCTCTCCGATGATGTTATGGAAAAAAAATTCCATAGGACCCTCGCCCTTTTGAAGAAGCAACTGGAGGACAAACCCGCCGATCCCTATGCCCTATACAATATGGCTACCCTCTTTGTGCGAAGGGACCCGCAAAAGGCCGTTGATTACGGGCTCAAATTGCTCTCGCTCTTGGAAGAAAAGGGTGATGCCCCCATCTTCTATTTGAACACCTTCTATATTTTGGGGTCCAGTTTCGCCAACATGAAGCAGTTTGATCAATCCATAGATATCTGTCTCAAGGCCATAGAGATGTTCCCAAAGTACGTGGATGCCTATTGGATCCTCTGCGAGGTCTTATTTGAGAAAGCGGAATATGAACGGGTCATCCAATATGGAAATCTCTTTATTAAGTATCTCAAGTATTATCAAAAAAACCGCGAAGAGCTCTCTGACCTGTTTGTGTACAGCTATGATCAAGAAGAAAAAGTACTGTTGCGATTGGGATTGTCATGCATCTATGCCGACGACTTAATCCGTGGGACACAGGTTCTCGATAGCCTTTTTCAGAAATCCGAATCCTCTTCCGAAGTCCTTGACAAGGTTGCCGACCATTTGAGGGCCCACCATCCCGATTTTGAAAAGATCATGGATAAGATCTCGTCCTGGGGTCTGCGGGTTGGTGAGCAACCTGGGTCACTTGAAAAAGAAAATACCAAGAGAACCCGAGATATTGCCCCATCGATACCGAAACTATCCCTTTGCATGATTGTAAAGGACGAAGAAAGGCTTCTCGGTCAATGTCTTGAGAGCGTCAGGGACTGTGTTGACGAGATTGTCATAGTAGACACGGGCTCAACGGATCGGACTGTTGAAATAGCAAAGGCATTCGGTGCAAGGATTTTTTATCATCCCTGGGAGAATGACTTTAGCAAGCACCGGAATCAGTCTGTGGGCTATGCCACGGGCGATTGGATCTTTATTCTGGATGCCGACGAATCCCTGAAACGGGAAGATGCTCTTTTGGTAAAAGAGGCCGTCACCAGACAAGAAGCGGATAGTATAGCGGTCACTGTCATCAATCATTTTGGCAATGGAACTGGCCGGAGTTTCCACAATCAAATCAGGCTCTTTAGAAATTTCAAAGACATCCGGTATCAGGGTATCGTTCACAACAGGCTATTGGGCTGCAAGGCGACGCTATTTTACCCAATAACCATTTACCACTATGGATACGATCTTGCTCCTGAAAGAATGAAAGAGAAATTCGAGAATACATCGCGTCTCCTTAAGCAACGAATAAAAAATAACCCTGAGGATTACCTGGCCCGATCCCAACTGGCAGCCAGTTATGCAGGGTGGGGAATGCATCGGGAAGCCATTAAACAGGGGCAAAAATCCATTGAACTGGCAAACAGGGATATTCATAAAGGGGGCGATCTAAACCTCTGGACACACTTTATCGTCAGCTCAACGTACCTCAACATCGGACAGTTAGAGGAAGCTGAGAATTACGCTGTGGAAGCCTTGAACATGAATCCCAAGCACCTGGATTCCCATTTTGTATTGGCCATGGTCCAAAAAAAACAAAAAGATTGGGAGGGTTTTAAAGGAAGCGTCAATGATTACTTAAATCTCCTAAGCAATCTCAAAACCCAACCGGGTCATTTCGGCTTTTCGGTAAACAATACGGCCAATGAGGAATGGAGAATACATATAGCCTGGGGTGACTTTTGCTTGGAGCAAGGTGCAAAAGGAGATGCAGTGAAGGCCTTTGGGACTGCCCTTTCCACAGCGCCGAACTCCGGAGCGTGCCATGAAGTGATTGCCAAATGCTATGGAAACCGAACCCAGTGGGATTTGGCCGAGATCCATTACAGAAAGTCTTTGGATCTGGAGGTGGTCTCCCAATCGGCACTTCTGGGCCTGGCCAGACTGTACAACCTCAAAGGAGATTTGGCCGACTATCGGGAAATTATGGATACCCTCAAGAAAAATGAGACAAACGATCTCGAGGTCATTGCTGAATTGGGCATTTATGAACTCCGGGCCGGAAGGCATGATTCTGCCTATGCCTATTTTCAGAAGGCCCTTAAAGAGAACCCGGACGATGTGAACCTGCACATCAACATGGCGGTCGCATGCAAAAAAATAGGCCTTAAGGATCAGGCGGTGGAACATAATCTAAAGGCGCTGGATCTCAAAAAAGATGCCCTTGAGGCCCTGGTCAATCTGGGGCACATTTATTTTAATACAGGGGACTACGGTAATGCGGAAAGGATGTATGCAAGAGCTTTGCAGGAGGATGCAAATCTGGTTGACGTCTACCTGCGTCTTTCAATTATCACGCTTTTGAAGGGTGACGCTGAGAGCCTTCTCGGATGCTGCGACGCCCTTCTCAAGATCCTGAAAATTCCCGTAACCGGCACGTTGAATGATCTGAATGATCTGGCAGAGGTCTTTGTGGCTATTTCCCACAAGCTTGATGAAAACAATAAAGTGCTGCTCTCGAAAGAAGCCTCTGGGATCGCTGTACAGTTGAATCCTATGCTCAATCAAGAGGCTGTTCAAAACTAGAGTGCTACAAGAGTTGCTTTGATGAATAAGAACAAAAAATCCGCGAAAATAAAAAATTCCGACAAAGAATATTCTTCAAAAGCCCCTACCCTTTCACTCTGTATGATTGTGAAAAACGAGGAGGGGCTTCTCGGCCAATGCCTAGAGAGCGTGAAAGATTGTGTGGATGAGATTGTGATCGTGGATACGGGATCCACCGACCGTACCGTAGAAATTGCAAAGGAATACGGCGCCCAGATTTATCATCACCCCTGGGAAGATGATTTCAGCAAACACCAGAACCAGTCCGTTGAATATGCCACGGGTGACTGGATTTTGCAGATGGATGCAGATGAGGAACTGACAATGGACAGTTGCTCTGCGCTTAGGCAAGCGCTCACGGATAGGGAGGCAGACGCATTTCTTGTCTCGATCCGCAGCTTCTTTAACAAAGGCGCCAGTTGCTCCAGGGAAAGTAAAATCAGAATTTTTCGTAACAGACCGGGGATTCGTTATGAGGGCATTGTTCATAAACAGCTCAAGGGATTTGCGTGCCAAAGGGTGGCGCCTGTGGTGATAAATCATTACGGTTACGACCTTGAGTTGGAAGCCATGGCGGAAAAATGTGCCCGGACAATAGCCCTCCTTGAAAAGCAGATTTCCACAGACCCTGAGAATTACTGGCACAGACACAATTTGGCCGTAAGTTCGGCAACTGTTTTCCGTTTTGATGACGCCGTTAAGGAAGGAAGAAAGGCCCTTGAACTGGCCGCAAAGCAAAATCTCCGGAACCATAATTTGTCCTGGACCCATTATGTCGTTGCGTCATCCTATTTCAAACTGGGCGATATGGACCAAGCGGAACGCTATGCCCTTGAAGGGCTCGAGTTCGCCAAAGACCACCTAGATTCTCTTTTTGTGCTTATCCTCGTCTATCATGCCCGAAAACATTGGGACAAGCTGGAGGCCTCGGCAAAGCAATTCAGAGAAACGCTGGAGGTGCTTAACGAATCGCCGGAAAGGTGCGCCCAAATGGTGTTGCATGCGGCAGCCGAAGGCTGGCGCGTTTCATTGGCATTGGGAGATATGTACCTTAACAAAGGAAAGGTGGATGAGGCACAGGTCGAGTTTGAATCGGCTCAGGCCCAGACGCCCACCCAAGCGGAGTGCTTCAGGATGATAGGGGACTTTTATCGCGAAAGCGGATTCCTTGAAATGGCAGAGAAAAATTGCCAAAAAGCAGTGGAGGTGAGTGATAAGGAACCCGAAATCCTATTAAGCCTTGCAAAGCTTGAAAAGGCCAGAGGCAATCAGGAAGCCTATATTACAACATTGGAACGAACAAGGGAGGTGTCTTCGGATGACCCGGAAGTCTTAAAAGAACTGGGCATGTTGGACCTCATAGAAGGAAGGTATGAAGAGGCCACAAAAGCCTTTACGAGAATCACTGAAATATCATCCGCTTCCCAGGATATCATCATAAACCTTGCACTTGCCCATAAATATCTGGGAAACCGGAAAGATGCCGTAAAATACAACCTCGAGGCCCTAGAACGCCACCCTGATTCCATCGATGGGCTGGTCAATCTCGGACACCTCTACTACGAAACGGGCGATCATCAATCTGCCAAGGAACACTATGAAAGGGCCCTTACCCTGGACCGTAGCCTATTGGCTGCCGCCCTGCGGCTGGCTACGGTGTATCTGATTGAGGGTAACGCAGATGGCTGCATCGCGCTATGCGATGCCATTCTTGCGATCCTACACCTACCCCGCAATATCGTCCTGAATAGCCTGGATGATCTGGCCGATGTATTCAAAAGCATAGCCCAGGAGTTGCTCAAAACCTCGCAAAAACAACTTTCCATTGAGGCCCTGGACATTGCGCATAAATTGAATCCCGATTTGGGCACCACTCTATCCAGTCCCCAATCCCTCGCCTAATCCAGTGGCATCTTAATTGCAATTATATTCTGCTTTTAACTCACACTCTCAGGTGCTTTCATGGCTATCACACAAGAAGTTATTCCAAAATGCCAACACGAATTCGGGCTCACATACCATGTACCTTACGCTCTTCACTGTGATCAGCTTATCGGATTCTCTGCCAAGCGCATACTAGAAGTAGGAGGCAGTCTTCCACCGGGATTTGTGTTTGATTATCTTGAAGCAGAGTCATGGACAGCTCTGGAGACCTCCGAATACGAAAATGCGCTTATAGAGGCCAGCGGGATCACACATCAAGGCACGGTTCTGAAGCAAGACCACAAAGCAATACCCCTTTCAGACAATTTCGGACCCGGTGATGAAAATTACAACTTCTTTCTTGGCAACATCGAGAATTTGCCGGATGCATTTTGTGAGCGCTTTGACCTTGTCTTCTCAATCGCCTCTTTTGAACATATCCTTAGATTCCCGGAGGCGCTGGAAAGGATGTATTTCGCCTTAAGGCCAGAGGGCAAGGTGTTTTCTATTTTTTCACCCATCTGGTCCGCCCATAATGGGCATCACCTGCCAAAAATTACGGATAAGAGCGGGAGAGAATGCAATGGTGTAAATTGCCCAATCCCGCCTTGGTCTCACCTGTTAATGCGGCCGCCCGAGATGTATCAACATCTGCGCAATCACACAGACAAGGATACCGCGAGTTTGATGGTCTACTACATTTACAATGCCCCGGTTTTGAATCGACTCTTTACTGAAGATTACATTGAGTATTTCAAGCAATGCCCTTTTGAAATCGAACGGCTGGATTTGACGCATCCGATAGAAATCGATCAAAAGGTTGAAAGGCAACTATCAAAAATCCATCCTCGCCACAAACATTTTGCCAATGGCGGCATTTTGGTTGTCTTGAGAAAGACCTCATAGTTTTCCAACACTCGCTTCCCCTTCCACCTCAACAATAAGATGGCATATTTATTGCAAATTTTTTCCCTGAATAGATATCGCCTAGATAATCTCATCGGCGTCCAATTTATTGAAATAGTAAGATATTTGTCCAACATCCCCTTAAAGATAACCCATGACAAAACACTTTCTTTTAATGGGTTATATGAAACGATGCCTAGAGGCCATGCCTTATGTTGATCGCAGAAGAAAACAAAATAATTGCCCTTCAAAAAGACCTATTAATGCTGAAAGAACAGGGGGAGATCGCTTTAAAGGATAATCCGAACGACCAATCAGCCTTCAATTATCTTTACGAAATTGGGATAAAGCTGCAACGGTTGGCGCTCTTTGATGAGGCTGTGTCAGTCTATGAAACTCTGATTCAAATAAGGCCGGACCACACGGATTCCCATGTGCAACTATCCCTTTCACACGACTCAGCATCTTCCATCGCTGCGCCTGATAGAGAATACGAGTTGCAGAAGTTCGTGAACGTGGCCCACAAAGCAGCCTCTGTTTATATCTTCGGAATTTTGATGAAGGTTACCGAACAACTGAAGATCCGGTTCATCGACTACAACAAAGTATGGGCCTTCAATCAGAACTCAGCGAACAATGAAAAGGTGTCCGACGATTCTCTAATCAACGCCAGCAAGTATTATGAAACGCTCCATTCAGGGATAAGAGGCAAATCAAATGTCATGGGTATCTGCAAGCGAATGGCCATTCCCTATAGAGGAATCCTGGTTGTCAGGGATCCAAGAGACATTGTCATATCGCTTTATTTCTCTATGATGTATTCCCATCCCCTTCTCACCGAAAACCTGGAAAAGGATAGGGAAACGCTTATGAGAATGAATAAAAGCGAAGGGATTAATTGGGCTATTGACGATTTTGAAAATTCAATCGCAAGTTACCTTTGTGAATGGCTCGAATTTCTAAACGATGAAGATATATTAATTCTGACTTTTGAACAAATGCTCGCCAACCCCTTTTTATTCTTTCAGACAATCATCAAACATCTAAAACTCGCGGCCGATCAGGATTTTCTCCACGGTTTGTTGCAGGAGCATAACTTCAAAACCATATCGAACAGGAAACAGGGCGAAGAAGACGTTTCCTCCCATTATAGGAAAGGCATCGTGGGCGATTGGAAAAACCATTTGGATGAATCCCATCTTCGCTATTTTCTGTCAAAACCGAATTGCAGTAAAACCCTGCTCGGTTTCGGATATGAAAGCAATTGACAGATATGGGTATCACAGGGGGCCTATCAACCGAAACGACCAAGTTTAAACCCTATTTTCATATTTGATTCATATGACCCAACAACCCTTAAACGCAACCGTTATAGAAAACCGTGAGAATTTTAAGCCCTTCATGGACGAATTCGAAATCCTCGCAATTGAGGCCTGCTTTCAAATCCTCGAGGGCCCGATTCATGCCCTAGAATGGGGTTGCGGTCATAGTGCGCTCTATTTTCCATCCAAGTTACCTCAAAACGTGAGTTGGGATTCCATTGAACATAATCAAGATTGGGCCGGCCACATTGGTACCCAAGCGAAATCGCAAGGCATAGAAAACCTACGGATTCACTATGTTCCCAATAGCAGTGAATTCCCTGCATTGGAAGACGGAGACTATGATTCCTTTTCTGAATACATCCTTTTCCCCACCAGCCTAAACAAAAAATTCAATTTCATCCTGGTGGACGGCCGCGCTCGAGTGGAGTGTATGCAGATTGGATGGATGCTCCTGAAGGATCATGGGGTAATGATCCTTCATGACGCTCAACGTGAGGAGTACAAACGGGGATATCCGCGTCAAGCTTTCTACTTGAGATTAACCAACCCCCACAAAGATAATGAAGGGGCGGTCGCCACTGTGTTCATGAGCAAGGCAGAAGCGTTTGTTGAGTCGCTTGCAGCGTTTCTCCAACCAAATCTCCCTAAACACATTGAACTGCGCCTGCGTTCGAAAGCGAGTGAAAAAATTCCATACTCCAAGCAGGATCCGGACAATCTCTCAAAAAGAATTGACTTAAAGCATAAAGGATCCTTTCAAAAATCCGCCGGCCAAAGAAAACAGAAAGTCGTGTTCCTCAATACCTATTACACCGGGTTTCTGGAGAATCATTATAGAAAGAATCCCGGTTTTTCTTCATTGTCCTATGAGGATCAAAAATCGGCCCTTCAATCTCAACGCTTCGGGGACAGCGATTACTATTCCGAATCCATCAAACAAGCCGGATGGCGAGCCGAGGATCTCATCATCAACTGCACACCGCTCCAAAAGGCCTGGGCGAGGGAGAATGGAACAAAAAAGAACGGGCTCGGTCTTGTGATAGAACAATTGCGGTCTTCAAAAGCGGATGTGATCTATGTGCAAGACCTCAGCATCTCTACAAAGGCGTTTCTCTCTGCTGTCCGTCCCCATGTAAAACTCATTGTCGGCCAGATCGCCTCCCCCCTGCCCCCGCAGGCGGATGTAACCGGCTTTGATATCATTTTCACCTCTTTCCCTCATTTTGTAGACCCCTTTCGAAAGCTTGGGGTCGCGGCCTACTATCAACCCCTGGCCTTCGACCGTCGAGTGATCGAGGAGAACAATAACCGTCAGAAGGATGTTCCTATCACCTTTGTGGGGGGCATCTCGTCCCTTCATAAAGGTAGGATGGAATTCCTGGAGGTCCTTTCCAGGCAATTCGATATCAAAATCTGGGGCTATGGGATAGACACGCTCGAAAAGAATTCGCCCGTCAGGATACGCTACCAAGGCGAAGCCTGGGGTCGTCAGATGTTTGATATCCTTCGCAGGTCCTTCATCACCATCAACCACCACATTGATGCGGCACAAAACAATGCAAACAACATGAGGCTCTTTGAAGCGACCGGTTGCAGGGCGCTGCTCATTACGGATTTCAAGGATAATCTGAACGAGCTCTTCGAGATAGGAAAAGAGGTCATTGCTTATCGATCTCCCGAGGAATGTGTGGCATTGGTCAATTATTACCTCCAAAACAAGGACGAGGCCGATCAAATCGCCCGTGAGGGGCAGAAACGCACACTTTCCGAACACACGTACGAAAAGAGGCTGGAACAAACTGCGGAGATCTTGGACCGTCATCTGGCCTTTAAGCAAAAGACCGGGTCCACGCACTTGGATTCCAATGAAAAGGTGTCCTACGGATATACCCCGATCGACAGGACGCAATTAACAGAGGACCTTACCCAGGCCTGGAAAAGACCGGAGATCCCTGAAAGACAGCGAGCTCTAGCCCGAAATGAGCTTCAAAATATGTACCGGGGAAACCCACCTGTTGTTTATCAGGTGCTCGCAGATATCCTGAGACCCCATGTCCTAAACGGCGGCCAAATACTCGAGATTGGATGTGCCAGCGGCTACTATTATGAAATATTGGAATATCTCCTCAAAAAGCGACTCCGTTACACAGGCATGGACTACTCAACGCCTCTGATTGACATGGCGAGGGCCTATTATCCCCAAACGGATTTTCTGGTCTCCGATGGGGCCGACCTGCCATTCAAGGAAAGCCAATTCCCTATTGCCGTATCCTCCTGCATCCTGCTCCATACAACTGAATATGTTAAACATATCCGGGAAACTGTACGTGTCTCTAAAAACCTTGTTGTCGCCCACAGGACGCCCATTTGCAGAAAAAACCCTACGCAATACTTCAAGAAGTTCGCCTACGGCATCGAAACGGTTGAAATCCGTTTCAATGAGAAGGAGCTCCTCTCTGAGTTTATTAGGCACGGTTTGAAACTGATCAACGCCAATGAATACCATTCGAATTCTGAAACCGATGCCTATGAAGTGACCTATCTTTTCAAAAAGGTGGAAACTCGAGGATGTTCAAACCAATAGGAACCTATTTAATCCCCTTTTACCGAACATGGAGCTGATCAATGTTCTGGGATGATATACGTCTTGTGACCGAACAGGTTGAGAAATATGGGCTCAGAAATCCCTTCGTAGATCTGGGAGGATTGGAGCGTCCCTGCATTGCCGATTATGATCTCACCCTAGAAACAGGCGATCAGCAGGCGCGCTATGTGTCTCTTTCTCAACGGCCCTTCGATCATATCAACAGGGGTTATAGGATATTGAATCCTGAAAAGGGTGACCCCCTAATTGAAGATCTCCCCTCACTATATGAGGGCGCCTTTGGAACGGCTCTTTGCCTGAATGTCCTGGAGCATGTTGAAAATCCTTTCAAGGCCTTTGAGGCACTCTATAGGATTATGAAGGCGGATTGCTTGCTTATCCTGGGTACAGTCTTTTCCTTTCCCTATCACCCCTCGCCCCGTGATTATTGGCGATTTACCCCCGATTGCCTGAGATATATAGGCGAAAAGGCCGGATTCAGGGTTTTAGAGTGTGATTGGAGACTGAGTATCACAGGGGACAAGGGCATTCTGAATCCGCAAAACAATGAACCTGCAGAAATTCGTTCAGTCTACATCACGCTGACCAAAGGTGAATTCAAACCGCATCCAGAAGGCAAATATGTCCTGCCGAATCACATCCCATTGACCCAGAACGAGAATCCGAACGTGATCGGGATCGAGCCAAAAACCTTACAAGCGGCCCTCCCCATTGTCTTCATCCATTTGGGTGACCATGACTATCTGCAGTACAGCCTGGGACAGGCCAAGAAGTCAAACCCTGAATCCACAGTTCATCTCATTGGAGATGAAACGACCAAACACTATGATTTTGTTTACCATCATCATGCGTCGGAATATTTCGGGGGTGCGGAGGATTTTGTAAAGATCTATCACCATCTCAGCTCCCAGGGCTATGACCTCGAATTGATGCGATTTCTCCGCTGGTTTATTCTTCGGGATTTTCTCGTTCAGAATAAAATGGGCAGGTGTTTCTATCTTGAGTCGGACGTGATGCTATATGCCAACGTGACCGAAGAACAAAAAAAGTTTTCTCAATGGGATTTTACCTTATCCAGCCGTTGTTCCGGAAGCAGCTCATTTTTCAACAATCTTGAGGCATTAAAAGAATTCTGTTCTTATTTGATGGACATCTACACCAAGAGGGATCAACTCTCATGGGACCACATGGTTTCACTATCTCTCAAACAAAGCCGGAATGCCCCTTCCAACAATGTCGGCGACAAGACTGCTTTCGATTTATACCTTAATAAGAACCGGGCAAGCATCGGAGAAACAACGCTGATTGAGGACGGAGCGACCTATGATCATAATGTCAATCTTCCTGATCCGGACTTTGAAATGCGCAATGGCATTAAGCATGTGATTTGGAGGGAAGGTAAACCCTATGGTAGGCAGCGGAACTCCGGACGGGAAATCAGATTCAATGTGCTCCATTTTCAAGGCACTGCTAAAAAGTATATGCGGCAGGTCTATGAGAATAGCAATTCCAAATCGGTTTTGATAAATCGCCCCAAGCCTGAGAAGGCAGTCGAAGATCGGCCCGTCACCTCGGAAGCCGAGCTGACTATAGGCGAACTTTGGAGAAAACTGGCTCAAGGACACACAATCAACCAACTATTTCAACAATATCCGAGAATGACCCATTATGATGTCCAGAATGCCCTCAGGCAGGCCAATGAGTTCTCAAGCAGACAAACCGCTAAGGTCATAAACCTTACAAAGTACGAGATAGCAGGTCAATATGGTCGGATTTATCATTTTCACAATGAAAAAACGGGCGGAACCTCTTTGAATCATACGTTTCTTTCTTTGGGGGGAGAACCGGGGCCCGATGTTTACAAAAGACTGACCAAGGCGATCGACTGGAGAGTCATATCCGGGAACAAGGTTTTTGTCGGGTGGGACAAGTCATTAATCCAGGATGGACTCTTTTACTACGCCTTTTCCCACATTCCCAAACATCAATTAAAACTGCCCGAAGATACCTTTACAATCACTTGCCTCAGAGATCCCGTGAAAAGGGTCTTATCCTGTTACAAAGAGCTCATGGAATACAAATTGAGCCATGTCGATCATCCTGTGATGAAAAAGCGAGGGAAATGGCTGGATGGATCCTTCGGTGAATATCTGGCGCGCCTGCCCAAAGAGCTTCTTCAGGCCCAGTTCTATATGTTTTCAAAGGGTTTCGATATTGACGAGGCCTTTGAGGAAATTGTGGCATGTTCTTATTTCCTATTTACAGAAGAATTCGCAGCCGGACTTACTCGCCTATCGTCGAAATTAGGGATTCTGCTTGAACCGCTGCATACGAGGAAGACATCGATTGAACTCGATATACCCAATGAAGAGATGAATCGGTTGCGTGAATGGCTTGAGCCGGAATACCGGCTCTTTGAGAGACTGAGAGGGTATCAGGCCGATCTGGCGGGTTAATATTATGGACTTTCAATCAAAAAAAATACTGATCACGGGAGGGCTTGGCTTTATCGGTTCCAATCTCGCCTGTCGTCTTGTGACCTCGGGTGCGAAGGTGACGGTGGTTGACAGCCTCATCCCCGAATATGGCGGCAATCGTTGGAACATTGAACCCATCAAGGATCAGATCCAGATCAATATCTCGGATGTTCGCGATGAGCACGCCATGAAATACCTGGTTCAGGGTCAGGATTTTCTCTTTAACCTGGCCGGACAGACCAGTCATCTCGATTCCATGCTCAATCCCTATCCGGATCTTGAAATCAATGCCCGGGCCCAGCTTTTCATTCTGGAGGCATGCAGAAAGTATAACCCCGATATCAAGGTTGTGTTTGCCAGCACGAGACAGATCTATGGAAAACCCCAATACCTGCCCGTAGATGAGCGACATCCAATTGTTCCGATCGATGTGAATGGCATCAACAAGGTTGCTGGTGAGTGGTACCATGTTGTCTACAACAATGTACACGGTATTCGAACATCGGTCTTGCGATTGACCAACACCTACGGTCCCAGGATGCGGGTCAAGGATGCGCGTCAAACCTTCCTGGGCATCTGGATTCGCAGCGTTATTGAAGGGAAGCCCTTTCAGATTTATGGCGACGGAAAACAGGTTCGTGATTTTAACTATGTAGATGATGTTGTTAATGCTTTGCTTTCAGTTTCTCAATCGGAGGATACTAACGGGCAGATCTACAATTTGGGCGCAGATGATCCCATTAACCTCAAGGATACCGCTGAACTTTTGATAAAAATAAACAACGGCGGATCCTATGAAATGATCCCTTTTCCCGAAGACAGGAAAATCATCGATATCGGCGACTATTACGGTGATTATCGTAGAATCCGATCAAAGCTTGGATGGAAACCGGAAACAAAGCTAGAAATGGGGTTGAAAAAGACCCTTGATTTCTATCGAAAATATTCAGCCCAATATTGGAATCCTGAAAATGACTCATGACATCATACCCGTAGCCAATCCTAATGCGCAATTTAAATCCCACAAATCAGAGATACTGGATGCAATTAACCGTGTCCTCAAAAGCGGACATTACATCCTTGGCCAAGAAGTCAGGATGTTCGAGAAGGAATTTGCGGAATTTATCGGTGTGTCATTTTGTATCGGTGTTGCGAGCGGCACAGACGCCCTATCCCTGGCACTCAAGGCTGTGGGAGTTTCGGCCGGTGATGAGGTGATCACCGTCTCACACACAGCTGTTGCTACGGTCGCGGCGATCGATCAAATCAATGGGATTCCGGTTCTCGCGGATATCGATCCAATATCGCGATGCATGGATCCGCAAAAGATCACCAGACTTCTATCAGATAGGACAAAGGCCATCGTCCCGGTCCATATCTATGGTCAGCCGGCACCCATGGAAGAGATCCTGGAGATTGCCCACAAACACAAAATCAGGGTTATCGAAGACTGTGCCCAGGCCCATGGCGCAAAATTAAATGGAAAACACGTCGGCGCCTTTGGCGATGCCGCGGCCTTTAGTTTTTATCCAACCAAGAACCTTGGGGCCCTTGGAGACGCCGGCGCTGTTATGACCAATTCCTCCAAAATCGCCGAAAGCGTTCGCGCTTTCCGTGAATATGGATGGAACAAGGACCGGGTTAGCACGACCCAAGGCCGGAATTCGCGACTCGATGAGATCCAGGCGGCCATTCTCCGAACAAAACTTCCCTACTTGGAAAAGGACAATGCCCGGAGGAGAAAAATTGCCGAAAGTTATCGGGTTGCCCTTGAGGGAACGAAAATTACGCCTCCCGCCCCTATCGAGGGCACGCTTCATGCATTTCACCTATTTGTTGTGGAAACTCAAAAACGTGACCTGTTAAGGGACTTTTTGGCAAAGGCGGGAATAGATTCTGCTTTACATTATCCTTTACCGATTCATCGTCAGCCTGCCTACATTAGAAAAATCCGTGGCGCTGACGATCTCTCCAATACAGAGGAACTCTATAAGGGCCTATTGACCTTGCCCCTCTATCCGGAACTCTCGGATGAGCAGGTGTCGACCATTTGCTCAAGGCTCAGAGAATGGGCCGGTAACTAGAATGAAACGATACTATTGCACCTATTTTGATCGGAATTATCTCGTCAAGGGCCTGGCCCTCATCGAATCCCTGAATGAGCACGAAAATCAAGACTACGAGCTCTTCGTGGTGTGCATGGACGAGATCACCCGAGCGCTCCTGACACGGCTCGAACTTCCCCATGTCACCACAATCCCAATGCACTTAATCGAACAGGGGGATTCGACATTGCTCGCGGCCAAACACAATCGATCCCTTGTGGAATACTACTGGACAACCACTCCGACCATCATCCTGAAAATCCTCGAAGACAATCCGAACATAGATACCCTAACCTACCTTGATGCGGATCTCTTTTTTTTCTCTTCGCCTGATCCAATTTTTGAGGAATTCGGGAATAACGCCGTATTGATTCATGAACACCGGTTCTCCCCTACCCTCATGCACCTGGAACAATTCGGCAAATACAATGTCGGGCTCCTCAGTTTCAGAAATGATTCCAAAGGCCTAGAAGCACTCAAATGGTGGCGAGAACGATGTATAGAATGGTGTTTTGAGACCTTTGAAGAAGGCAAATATGGCGATCAACTCTATCTCAATGATTGGCCGGTACGGTTTAAAAAAGTCCATGTGCTCCAACATATAGGAGGAGGCGTTGCACCCTGGAACCACTTTCAGTACCGATTTATAAAAAACGAAAATGGCTTAGTCTTTGTTGATGATAAACCCCTCATATTCTACCATTTTCACGGGCTTCGCTTTGCACACCCTGACCTCATCCTGCCAGCGGTGCATTTTCATCCCCTGACCGAAGAAATTCTGACTCTGTTTCTTGCCCTATATCCGGTCTCTGAATCGCAATCTTTCAAAAGTCCGGACCATTTTCTCGGATTTTTCCTTTGGATTGGAAGAAAAGGACATCCTCACGTCAGACCATACCTTCCTTGTCAGAAAACGGCATACTAAAGAAATTGAATCCAGTGGTACGCCGCAATACCCTATCCATCTGGATGAAGAATGGGATTGTTTTTGTTCCCGTCAATTCAAACAAATCGCCGAAAGGCCTGAAACGGGTATTGATGGGGCGCATGACAAAACATCCATGCATGGGGATCTGAACGGGGACGGAAATCATTATAGGCTTGAGACGCCCGAAACTGCAGAGGACCTGAATCAACGGGGTGAAAAACTCTTTGAGGAGGGTGATATGGATGGAGCTCTGGAGGCCTTCAAAAATGCCCTTAAAAAAGATTCCCGTTTCGCCACAGCCCACAACAACCTCGGGGTTTTATATGCCCATATGGGAAGAATCCAGGATGCCATTGAGCAATTTTCAAAGGCTTTGAAAATCGCACCGGATGATCCGACTACCGTTCTTAATTGCGGACGCCTATTTGTTGAACTGGATCACCAACAGGACGCAAAAGCCATTTATTCATCCTATCTGCAACGCTTTCCAAATGATAGGGAAATCACCGAGGAACTTAGTTCCTTGAGCACCACACAATGATCCATTCATCCCATGAAAATCAACCATTGAAGGCCCTTTCAAGGCTTTCCGCAGAATCAGTTCCTCAAGGACCGCCCCTTTTAGAAAACGACTGCATGTGTGTTAAGCGGTGTAAGTACGGGCTGATGCTATACAACAGGAACGATGTGCTTATTGGGAAATCCCTTGATCTCTACGGCGAATGGGCGGATGCAGAGCTCAAAATTATCGAGCAATTGCTTCAACCCGGCGATACGGTTGTCGATATGGGGGCCAACATCGGAACCCACACCATCGCCTTTGCCAGGAAGGTGGGCCCTCAAGGATTCGTGTTTGCCTTTGAGCCCCAACGCATCGTCTACCATCAACTCTGTGCCAACGTGGCATTGAACCATTTTATCAATGTGAGATGTTTTCAGATGGGTTTGGGTCGAGAAAAAAGCGCCGCAAAGGTGCCCCCCCTGGATCTTTCCAAGGAACAGAACTTCGGGTCCATGAACATGATGACCCATAACCACGGCGACGAAGTGGCCATTATCCCCCTCGACGACCTTGGGCTTTCCCGGTGCAGGCTTATCAAGATGGACGTGGAGGGTATGGAGGTCGAGGCCCTGGAAGGCGCCAGAGAGACAATCAAACGGCTGAGGCCCGCTCTATTTATTGAAAACAACGCATTGGAATATTCCGCGAAAATCATCGAGACGGTCTTTGGGATCGGTTACAGGGCCTTCTGGCAGATTGCGGGGTATTTCAATCCCCGGAATTTTTTCAACAATCCCCATAATGTCTTTGCGGATTTGCATCCGGAGGCAAATATTCTCTGCGTACCAAAGGATGTAACGATTGCCGGCTCTCTGCTTCCTGTAACGGACATAAACGACAACTGGCAAAAAGCCTTTGAAAGAATGCGGCAGAAAACGGCCTAAGGCGCCCGTTCACGCCGATCGCGTTAATCCTTCAAAATGAAATCCCGCTGGGTTTCTCATTTTTCAAAAAGCGCCTCCACATGATACGATAAGCCTCTTCAAGCTCAAGCGTGTAGGCCTCTGGGCTCATGATTTCCCTGTCCCTGAAGCTTTTTCCGAGGTTCCTACCTATCTTCTTCAATCGCCCCGGATTTTCGATCAGGTTGATCGCTATTCTCAGGTATTCATCCTCAGAATAGGCTACGGTTTCGGACACCTTCAAGTGTTTGAGCATGCTATAGGTCGTCCTCTGCGCATGGCGTTCTCCCACCAAAGTCAAGACCGGAACCCCCATTCTCAAGGCCTCGTAGCTTGTGGTCGTTCCCGAATAGGGGAAAGTATCCAGAGCCAGATCCACCATTCGATATCTTGCGCGGTGCTTTTCCTCACTCGGTGCCCGCCCCAAAAAGAACACACGACTTTTGTTCGTTTCAGCTGAAAAATGGGACAGTATGTTGGCGCGAAGATCCCCTCGATTGATGTGCCCGCATCCAATCGCCAAAACAGCATTGCCACACCCCTTAAGAACGCGATTCCATAGAGCCAAGACCTCAGGTCTCAGTTTCTCGGCACGGTTGAATGAGACCAGGACAACGGCGTCATCGGGCAGTCCTAGATCCGACCTTTTGAGTTCCCCATTGCTTGCCTCCAGAGGGCCGAGAGGCATGAAACACCGAGACATTGACACAATGTTTTCACGATATCGGCCCAGGGATGAAGAAGTCTCCGCATGGTGATCCGTGATTCGATAATCCACGGTTTTGAGTCCGGTGCCATTGGGATATCCCAGACCCGTGACTTGCACCGGCGCAGGACGCGCGGCAAATACATCGAGTCTGGCCCCCCGCGTATGCCCGGCCAGATCGAAGAGGATCTGAATATGATCGTCATAGATCTTCCCGGCAAACTCCTTTGTATTTAAATGGAATACTTTTCTAAAGCATGCCGCTTGCCTTTCAATCTCCTGGGTCACATCGTCCTGGCGTTCGCTTGTGGCATAGCAATAAATCTCAAAACCATCCTTGTCATGGGCCTCAACAATCTGCTTTATGAACCAGCCGACGGAATGCCTGCAGAAGTCAGGAGACACATATCCGATTCGAATCCTGCGAGTATTGAAACGGGTTGGGTTCATATCGATGTTTTCTTTGGGCAGAAGGCGTTTTGTTTGCTCCAAGGCATGGTCCCCCCAGAGAAAATGCTTCTTTTTCAAATCGGTCTCATCCTGAAGGGGCATGGAGTGAAACATGATCAAGGCGTTTGAAAGTAGCCCATTTTCCGCATCCGTGAAATGATGCTCAAGAAGCTTTTCCAGAAAGGGAGAAGCCTTATTCCAATCAGCGATCTTCATAAAGACCCTCGCGCCGCCCACCCATGTCTGAACCGAATCGGCACAGGCCTCCATAGCCGATTCTTGCGTTTGGAGGACGCAGTCCAAATCACCTTCCCTTTCATAGGCAAGCCCCAGATTATAATAGGCATTGGCGGACTGGGGGTTTGTCTCGACGGCCTTTATAAAATATTCTATGGCCTCTTTGGCCCGGCCTTGTCGTTCCATAATGTTGCCTAAGTTAAGGTAGGCGTCGGAAAAGCCGGGCATGATCTCGGTTGCAGACAAAAAGGCCCGGATCGATTCCTCAAAATCCCCCTCTTCCATCAACAGGAGCCCTAGATTGTAAAAAGTCGGAGCATAAGCCGGCTTTGCGCTCAGGGACTTTATTAAAACCCCTTTAGCCTCCTGTAACCGTCCCGACAGAAACAATGTGGACCCCAGGCTGTTTTGGACTTCTGGGTCATCGGGATTCAGGGAAGCAGCTCGATTAAAGGTGCTAATGGCCTCCTCGTAATTGCCCATCTCTCGATAGGTATTCCCCAGGTTGAAATAGGCGCTACCGAAATCGGGTTTCAATGAAATCGCCTGTTTAAGGGCTTCCAGGGCCTCTTTATACCGCCATTGATTTTTTAGGGCCGTTGCCAGATTATTAAGGGCGTCGGGAAAGCTCCTATCGGCTTGAATGGATTTTCTTAGAAATTGGATAGCCCTTTTGCTGTCATTTTGGGCTAGGTGAATGACACCAATATTGTTAAGGGCCTTTGCATTGTGAGGTTCAAGTTCTACGATACCCATGTAACAAGAAAGGGCCTGTGGCAGATTTCCATGCAAATGGTATTCAATTGCGACCTTGAGCAGTTCTTTTGAGTTTTGATGCTGCGATGGCATTTATTGACCTATTCCCTTATCCAAGGGGCTGTCCGGTCTTTGGTCGAATCGCTCCCCAATGGGCGTCACCGAGCCCTTCAATAAGGGGTGTCAGGTGTCTTTTGTATTTTTCCCATCGTTTTACTGATGTTTTATATATCCTCTGCCTCACCTGGACGGCACTGGCCGTATTGATGTGTCTCCGGTTCCTAAAAAACTCAAGACACCCGTCATCCCAGTTCAAACCGCAGAATTCAACAACCCTCCGGCTGGTGTCTGAATGGTTATCGACCATATCTTCGTAATTCACATCCAGAATGGAAATCGGCAATACCTTATGCCAATGGTTCATCAGCTCACGATAAAGACCATAAACCAAACCCAGGTTTTTAAGATCGTTCTTGTAGGCATGGCCTGTGGAGAAATGGGTAAAGAAACAGGACAAACAGGTGTCCATGGGATCCCGAACACAGTGGATAATCTTGGCCTTTGGAAACATGAGAGAGATGAGCCAGAGATATTCAAAATTGCCCGGCAGTTTGTCGGTAATACGGCTGACATCCCCATTGGCAGATCGAATCCTTTCCAGATACTGCTCCGCAAAAGACCGGGATGAGAAGGAATCAAAGCCTTCGGTGATTTGACCGATCGTCCCTACTTGAGCTCTCGCTAGGAGATCCTGCTCCAGCTCTCTGATATAGGTTAATTCACCGGCCCCATAGACAAGGGGATGACTCGCAAGGATTTGTTCCACCAGGGTCGTTCCCGAGCGCGGCATGCCGACAATAAACACGGGTAGCTCGGAACCCACCCCAAAATGCCTCCGGCTTTCAAAGAATTCAACATCGAAAGTATTCATCAAATGCTGAATTTTTCCTTCGTAATCCTGAAAATCGAAAACCTCTCCTTTCCATTCCTCGCGATACCTGTTGGCAAGATGGAAATGATTAAAAGCTTTGTCATAATCACCCATTTTTTCCAGCATTTTTCCGAGCGTGTACTGCAATAGCATTTTTTCTTTGGCCGCAAGCCCTTCAAGTTTTATGGCCTTAAGAGATGCGACCATTTCCCTATCCGCATTCAACTTTCCCAATTCCGACAAGCCGAAATATGCGTCTATTGAACCGGGCTTTATCAACAGAAGCTGCTGATAGTTTTTCTCGCCTTCCTCAACCCTCCCCAGTGACTTCAGCGTCTCGCCCAAATTCATGAATGCTTCATAATAGGTGGGATTCAACGCTATGGCCTTTTGGTAGCTTGAGATGGCCCTGGTCGTGTCCCCCAGATCATTGAATGCAATGGCCCTATTGTAATGGGCTTCTGCGTAATCAGGCCTTAATTCCAATGCCCTTTGATAACAAGAAAGGGCTTCCTTTGAATTGTCGACCGCTTGACATACATTACCCATATTCATATAGACCTCAGGATTCCCCGGATGAAAGTTGAGGCTTTTTTTAAAACAAGCAACTGCCTCTTCCAAGTCCCCCCGGGCCTGATGGGCATTTCCAAGATTGAACCACGCCTCAGCATAATCAGGTTTCAGATTGATCATCTCTCGATAACATGAAATCGCTTTATCAAGCTTTTCCTCTTTCAGAAAGGCATTTCCCAAGTTGAAATAGACCTGTTCATGGTCGGGCTTTACTGACAGGGCCTTTTCATAGAACCCTATGGCCTCCCCGGTTTCTCCCAGATCCTGATAGGCATTGCCGATGTTGAAATAGGATTCGAAATAATCCGGATTAAGACTTAAGGCCTTTTTGTGACAACTGATTGCTTTCTTTGGCCATCCTTGTGCCCTTAGGATCGTCCCTAGGTTGTCGTAAAAGGCTGGGATTTGAGGCCTGTTTCGGATTGCAAGTTTGATGAGTGCCGCTGCAAAGGCATGATCGCCTTTTTGATGAAAAAGAACCCCCAATAGATGCAATGCATCGGAATGATTCGGATTTCTCTTTATGATGCTCTCGTAAATCCCTTTGGCCCTGTCCAGTTGCCCTGATTGGTGAAATTGAAGGGCTCCTGCCAGTTCGTTTTCAATATCTGGTGTACCTCTAAACAAATGCAGCCCCCTAAAAAACGTAGCCCAATAACCTCCCGCCGGATGTCTTGAGGCATTCAAAATCAGACACAATAGTTGACGGAATCGACCGTTAAATTAGATAGCAGGAACTATGCCAAGAACCTGTACGCCTTGTATCCATATTAATATCAGTTAGTTGCATAATTTGGCGGATCTCTGCATTTAATATTATCTTCAACCCTCGGGCAGAAGAGAAAAACCTTAAAGTTTTGTCCGCCCGTTTCCGATATAGAGGGTGAATGAAATAAGAGCCGACTTACGAAAGGAGGTGAAAGGATTTCGGAATTACGGCCAAACGGCCTTCAATTATAAACTCTAATCATTTGGCAAGGATGCCAAAACTGCTGAGAGCAAATCACCCATGGCTCCCAGCCCAAAGAAAAAACAAAAAATCAAGGAGGATTTAACAATGGGATTAAGAATTCAAAATAACATTTCCGCGATGAACGCACATCGCAATTTGTCCCTGTCCGACGCAAAAATGGCTAAGTCATTGAACAGACTGTCATCCGGTTTCAGGATCAACGTAGCTGCTGACGACGCCGCCGGTCTTGCTGTTTCTCAGAGTTTCCGGGCAGATATTGCTTCTTTCAGGGTCGCCACAAGAAATACCTCTGAGGCAACGGCCCTTCTCCAGGTTGCTGAGGGTGCCTCCGACCAGATCGGTAACATGCTCACAAGGCTTAAAGAGCTGGCCACCCAGGCGTCTTCTGCGAACGCAGCTGACAACCTCTCAGCCATTAATAATGAGGCAAGTGCGGTCCTTTCTGAAATCGATCGTATCGCCAATTCTACAACCTATGGTGACAGTACATTGATTCAGGGCACCTATGGCATCACCGTTAATGCGACGGGTGCTGGCATCACCGCAGGGAACGGTTTTAACAGTTTGACCGGAATGAAGGCCGGTTATACCTATAAACTGAATGTGGACGATACGGCCGGCTCTGACAGGAATATCCAGATCACGTCCTTTGACACAAACGGTACAACCATGGGCGTAGAGACCGCCTTCGCTTATTCATTGCCCTCTGCTGGATCGACAAGCACGGTCACTTTCAGTTCTCTGGGTCTCAGCCTGAAGGTCAACAACAACCTGAGCACGAATATCAGTGGTCAGAGTGCCGCAGGCGACATCACAGCAGGAACGAACGGTCAGTCTACGTTCCAGGTCGGTGCCATCAATAACACCAACAACCAGCTTACCATTTCTATCGACGGTATGCAGACGACAGACCTCAATATCAATAGTATATCCATGGGGACTGCCAGCGCATCGCAAGCCGCCTTGAACTCAATTGACGCCGCTATCGATCTCCTGAACGCCAGCCGTGCCGAAATCGGCGCCTATGTCAATAGGTTGTCCTATGCCGGTGCCAACTTGGCGACAACCGTTGAGAACGTGCAGGCTGCCGAGTCCGTCATCCGCGACGTGGATATGGCCTCCGAGATGAGTGACTTCACCAAGAACCAGATCCTGCTCCAGGCCGGTACTGCCATGCTTGCCCAGGCAAATATGGCGCCGCAGCAGGTATTGGCTCTGTTCGGTTAATACATATAAACAAAACACCCCAGACGACCCGCTTCCCGATCCCGGGAAGCGGGTTTTTTTTATTAGTTTCCATTATTGGCAGAAATCTTGCTAAACCCTTTAATGCACACGAAAAAACCTTAAGTCGCGGGCAAATTTTTCCGATGTATCTATATAAATCGGAAGTTATTTCCCATTGACAGGCGTTGGGCGCCCAAGGGAGAAAAAGATGGCATTAAGTACCAGCATGATAGCCGGGCTTTCCAGTGGTTTTGACTGGAGGAGCATGATCGACCAGATAATGGAGATTGAGCACGGCAAGGTCGAACTGGTTGAAAACCAGAAAGACGAATACCAGGAAAAACTCGATATTTATCAGGATCTGAACGCGAAACTGCTGGCTTTCAAGGCCGCGGGGGAGAGCCTCTCGAAAACCACTGCCTTTAGCATGTTTAAAACATCCCTTAGCACAAATTCTTCGACCTATGAGGCCTCCGATTTCCTTTCTGTCTCGACCGGCACCAGTGCAACCCCCGGTACCCATAAAGTCGAGATGGACACAAATTCCCAACTTGCAAAATCCCGGACCATATCCTCAAAAAGCTTCACAACCTACGATACGGCCTTGAGCCTCGCGGGCGAATTCGTCATAAACGGCCGCGCTCTAGAGGTCGAAACAAGCGATACCCTTGCGGATATCCGTGACAAGATAAACAACCTCAACGCCGGTACCAATGCGACAGGGATTACGGCATCCATCCTGACCGTTTCATCGAGCAACTACCGCCTCATACTGACCAGCGACAATACGGGCGAGGATGCCTTTACGATTTTCGATGCCAGCGCGGATACTGTGGACATTTTGCAAAACAGCTCCTCAAAGCCCGGGTTGGGATTCCTTGACAGCACAACTCCGACTATAAAGAATGCTACCAGCGACGGTGCCGAGTCAGAAAGGTTTACCAGCAGTGACGTGGCGGTCGGCTCGCTGCTCGGTCTTACCAGTGCCCAGACAGGAACTAATATAACTGTAGGCACTACCAGCACGCTTGATATCAATCTGGCCACGGAGTCCCTTTCAACCATTGCCAGCAACATCGATGCATTAAGTGGTGTCTCTGCATCCGTGAAGAGTATTACTGAAGATGGAGTAACCAAATACTACCTTGATATCAGCGGAACAACTAATTGGCGACCAAAACAATGTACTGCAGACCTTAGGGATTCTGGTGGCTGGACAGAGTGCTGAGGCTGAGGTTCATTTGAGTGATACTGCAAACACCGATTTTGCTAGTGCGAACATTGTTGCGGGCACCACATTTGTCCAAATCGATACGACCGGTGTTCCCGGCAATGACGTTGCCGTTGACGATACGATTACCATCACAGGCACCGACCATGATGGAACGGCAATTTCCGGCAGCTTTGATCCTGCCGACCTGACTACGGCCACTGTCCAGCAGCTACTCACTCAGATCGAAACGCTTTTTGGCCTGGGCGCCGGAAGTGCTACCGTTCAGAACGGAAAAATACAGGTCCAGGACGATACCGCGGGTGACAGCCAGTTGAGTATAAATCTGGTTGCGAACAATGAAGGGGGCGGAACCCTTAACCTTGGAACCATGACGGCCTCAACTGAAGGCTACACAATGCAAACCCAGGCGGCACAGGATGCAAGAATTAAAATCGACGGTACGACCATCACCAGCTCCAGCAATATTATAGATGATGTTATAGCAGGAGTGACTTTGAATTTGCTCACCGTTGACGATACCACGACCACGGAAACCTATTTGAACGTGTCGAGAGATTATGACACCGTGAAAGCCAAGGCTCAGTCCTTACTCGACCAGTACAACGATGTCATGAAAGACATTAATGCCCAATTCGAATGGGATGAAGAGACCGAAACCGCCGGCGTGCTTTCGGGTGACGGTACCCTGCGCTCTATAAAATCAGACCTCGTTAATATCGTCGTATCCTCTATCACCGGTCTGTCTTCCTCATACAATGCCATGTCGCTCATTGGCATTACCTCGGACAACGACGGCAATCTCTCTATAGACGCCGATGACTTCAAGGATGCCTTTAACGACGATTTCAATGCCCTCAAGAGGATATTTATAGCAGAAGGAACCACCACAGACGGTGATGTACAATACGTGGGCCACACTTACGGCACCGTGGCCGGGGACTATCCCGTTAATATCACACAGGCCGCCACCCAGGCGTCGGTAACCGGCAATCAGGATCTGAGCGGCGGGATTGGCGCAGGCACTTACGAGACCTTAACCATCAAACAGGGCGATAAGATAGCTGCAATCACCCTCAACGGCGACTCGGGAGAAAACGGTTCTTCCATCGACAATATTGTAAATGCCATCAATTCGGAAATAGATACAGCCTATGCCCAGAGTGCCATGGGCCATGTAAAAAACACAACGGATGCAGGCGAAACGACTGCAATCACCAATCTAACCGCCTGGGATTCCGTTTATAGCGGCGGCGTGGCTGCGAACCTTCAGGACGGCGATGTCATTGACTTCTCGGGATACAAAAAGAGCGGAACGCAGGTCGCCGGCAGCTACACCATCACAACCGCTGCCACGGATACCGTTCAAGGGCTTCTCTCGGCCATTGAGGCGGCCTACGACTATGAGGTATCCGCATCCATCAATACGAACGGTTATCTCGCCCTAACAAACAACACAACGGGGAACAGCGATCTGGCAATAACGATTACGGAGCCTGCGACCAGAAATCTCGATTTCGGCGATGTAACCACTTCCAACATCGTAGGCAGCCAAAGGCTTACTACGGACGGGACCAACGCCATCTTGTCTACAACAAAGTTGAACGGTATCAATGGCGGCAGTTTAGCGAATTCGGATGTTTTCCAATTCACCGGTTTTACGGTCGACGGTAGTGCTGTTGAGGGAAGCTTCACCATATCCGACGTTGTTAACGAGGATGTGGATGATCTGTTGAGTGCCATAAAGACGGCTTACGATGCCGCGGGAGGGAATGTTACTGCAGAAATCCAGGACGGCCGTATCTTCATTAGAGACGGCACGACAAACAGCACTTTGGGAGTTAATATCTATGAACCCACCGGCAAGGGGGTAGATTTCGGAACCTTAAGCGGCGGTGTGACCGGTCGATACGCGATGGATGTAACAGCCTCAAAGGATGGAAGCAATCAGTTGGTGTTGACTGGTGAGGATTACGGAAACAATGCAAATTTTACCGTAAGCCAAAGCCGGCATAATACGGCCAGCGCCGGGGATAACCAGGACTACAACCAGATCATTTACACCACCACGTCAAATACGACGGATGCATCGAGCGGCGACATATACGTAAGCAGTTCTACCACATGGGATGACATCCATGGCTCCGGCACGGTTGAGAACGGCGATACGATAACCATCTCCGGAACGGACCGCAGCGGCGGCGCCCTTAATCCTTTAGGCGTATCCCTAACCTACACCATTGATGTGACGAACAATATCGGCGATCTTCTGACCAGGATAGAGAATGTCTTTGCCGATGCAAATAACGGCGATCCAACCTCGGTTGATGCCAGGATCGAACAGGGGAAGATCGTTATTGAAGACCAGGATGCACCAACAGGTGATTCACAGATTTCCCTGACCCTTGCCTACACGGATGTCGGTGGATCAGGGACGGGGACGCTGGATTTGGGGACAATTGACCAATCCACGGAAAGGGATCTGGATTTGGGACTGATTGACTGGACCGAGCGCGGTCTTGATGTGGTCGGTACAATTAATGGTGAGGCAGCTACCGGTTCCGGACAACTTCTCACCGGAGATGCGCCTGGGACCGGCGAGACCACGAGTATAGAAGGCCTGTCAATCAAATACACCGGTACGGCAACGGGCAGTCAGGGCAATGTTAAGATCACTATGGGCGTGGCCGAACTCTTCGAGAGAGTCCTTGACGGTATGACGAATATTGAGGACGGATATCTCGATTTTCGCATAGACTCCATCGACGGCAGGATGGATGATTTTGACGATCAGATTGAAGACATGGAAGCACGCTTGGACAGGAAGATGGAGCAGATGCTCAACCAATTCGTGGCCATGGAGCTTGCTCTTTCAAGGATTCAAAACATGAGCGAATGGCTGGCCGGCCAGATCACCGCAGCAAATAAGGGCTGGGTATAAGGTTGGTCATTAGTCATGAATCATTTGGGTTGCCGCGCCGGAGCTTCTTAGCGAAGGCGGGTCATGAGTCAATAGTCAATGGATTGAAATCATTAGCAATTCAAAGAATACCATAGCGAAATGGTGCTGAAATATATACATGATTTTTCAATATAACGGAGGAAAAACTTATGACATACGGAAGGATGATTAGCCAATATCACAGGACAAATGTGGAAACGGCAAGCCAAGCTGATCTTATTATCATGTGTTATGAAAGATTTATTCAATTGATGCACCAGGCCAGGACCCATTATGAGGAGGGAGATTTTGAGAATAAAGCCCGTGCTCTGCAAAAGGCCCTGGATATCATGCAGGAACTCCAGCAGTCCCTCAACCTTGAAAAGGGCGGAGAGATAGCCAGGAACCTCGACTCCATATACAGCTATCTTAACCGCCGATTACTTGAAGGAGACATTGAGCAGGATCTGAGTATATTCGATGAAGCGGCACGCATCATGAGCGATCTCAAGGAAGCCTGGATCAACATCAATTCACAGCCCGAGCAGCATCCTGAAGGCCTTTCAGTTGCCGGTGCAGGCGACACGGATTCTGCAGGATTTGCTGCCTAAAATTCAAGAAAATACCCTTCTTTGCCGATATACCATATAGAAAACTATATTTGGTATCTACCCCTTTTACCTTCCTTCTGGGGTATGTATTCAGAAGGTCCACGCGGGGCACAAGGATGGCCCTGGTGTAAATGGGGATTCCAGGAAGGAGTATAGAACCATGGAAGGCGCAGGCGCATTAAAGGCTCAGGAAGTCAGAGGTTCAGAAGGTTTTTTGAATCCACCTGTCACTCAAGCCAAACAGGCTGAGAATGCCGCCCCGGCGAAGGCCGCCAAATCGCCAGAAACAAAAAATGAGGCGGCGGCAGAAGACAAAAAAGTTGAAAACATTGCCAAGGCAATGGACGAGTACGTCCAGTCTATTCAGAGGGATCTAAAAATTCAGGTTCACGGCCCGACCGGCCATCTTATGGTCAAGGTAATCTCTAAGGACAATGGAAAGACCATCAGAGAGATCCCGTCCGAAGAAGTGCTCAACCTGGCAGCCAAAATGGAAGAGATGGCGGGCGTGCTATTCAACGAGAATGTTTAGAGCAGAAAGCCTCTTCTCTCATTTGCCCGATAGGACATAGGCTTATCGGTTCAACGGTCTGGGTTCCGGCTTGATAACTTTTTATCAGTCACAAACCAAAAGGGCTATGCCTCAATCAAGGCTGTAAGTAATTTTCAACCAATGGGTTAAAGTGCCGAATCCTGGCATTGAGGTTTAATTTTTGCATTATGAAAATCTTTTAACCTTTGAACCCTTGCCCGCCTTATTTCTGGCGGGCAAAAACTCTGAACCTAGAAACGGTCATTTTAGATAAAACACGAATCGGCATTTTTTTTCAAAAGGTCCAATGGAGCTAAACACCCTTATCGTTGACGACGACCAGAAGTTGCTTTCTGTTCTCAAAAGCCTCCTTGTTGAAGAAGGGCACAATGTCTCGACTTGCGACAATGGACTTCAGGCCATAAAGCAGTGCAGGGAAAGCAATTTCGATTTGATCGTCACGGATATCATGATGCCGGGCGCCAGCGGTTTGGATGTATTAAAAGAGGCACGGAAGATAAACACGGATAGCCTGGTCATTCTGATTACCGGGTTTGCATCTCTCGAAACCGCCATCGAAGCCATTCGGGAGGGGGCCTATGACTATATTACCAAGCCTTTTAAGCTTGAGCAGATAAAAATCGTGGTCAACAACGCTGGCGAAAGAATCCGACTCGTAAGGGAAAATGAAAGATTATTGCAGGAGCTTCAAGAAGCCTCCGATCAACTCAAAATGGTTAAAAGAATCATGGGGGCTAATGATGATGGCGAAAGGAGGCACCCTGAGTTGGCTCTCGGTCCGGTTAAGGGTCATCCCCTGATCACAGGGAGCATGTTGTCCGATTCTTATCTTGGAGATAACAGAGGGATATATCCCTTTCTCTTATCCGATTTGGAAAGAATTTCAACGCTGAAGGACAAGGGTTTCTTATCAAAAGAGGAATTCGATCAATGCAAGTCCAAAATACTAAAGAACTTCCAACACTGAGCGCATCCAATTTGGACGCCCTGAGTGTACTAGTCGTTGATGATGAGAATGCCATTTGCGACATGCTTCAGCTGTTCCTTCAGCACCTCGGTATTGCACAGGTCCAAACTGCTAATAGCGGTCCCGATGCATTGAAGGCCTTTGAGCAGGAGCTCTTCGACTATGTTTTTCTTGATTTGATGATGCCCGGCATGCACGGTCTGGAAGTCCTGGAAAATATCAGCAGGAATTATCAGCTGACCAATGTCATCATCATGACCGGCTATCCCTCGATGGAGGTCGTCATAGATGCGATGCACGGTGGTGCGGCCGATTTTCTTGTAAAACCCTTCCGTTTCCAGGATATCAAACTCACCATGGAGAGACTCCAAAAACTCCACCTGTTGCAGGAAAAGAACTGGCAATTGAATCAGGAACTTGAAAAAAAGAAAGAGGTGGAGGAACTCAACTATCAACTGGAAAAAAAGATCAACCTCCAAACCATCCTTTACAACATTGTCGATTCGCTTGCCAAGATTGGGCACTCCGATAATCTCTATGATCAGGTGGTCTCGGCCGCCATTGAATCTTGCGGCGCAAAAAAGGCCTGCTTCATGATATATGATCAAGGGAATTCCCACTTATTGGCTTTAGCTCAAAAGGGAATTGCGGATATGCATCCGGGGGCCAAGGCCTATTTTATAAGCGATGATGACGGTCAGCGGATTCTGGATAACCATTTCGGGCAGACCTATTTCAGTAAAAAAGACGGGAGAGGCGTTGCTCTCGATAGAATCATGCGTGAGGAAGGTCTCATGACAATTCCTTTCAATATCCGCGAGGAGCCCTTTGGCGTTCTCGTGGTGGGTGAAAAGGATAGCCAAAAGACATTCGATAATGAGGACGAGTTTATTCTTGGGTTCCTGGCTGAAAAGGCTTGCTTGAGTATTGAGAATATAGCCCTTTACGATAACCTCAAACAAAGCCTCCTCGCCACCCTGATGTCCCTGGTAAGCGCAATCGAAGCCAAGGATCCTTACACCCAACAACACTCCTCAAGAGTGACATCCTATGCCCTAAAAATCGGCCGCGAAATGGCCTGTGATCTTGACCTTATACAGCGGCTCGAACTAAGCGGCCCGCTCCATGATATAGGCAAAATTGGCATTAACGACAACATCCTAAACAAGCCCGGCAGATTGGATCAGGATGAAATGAGCCAGATCAAAGCCCATCCTCTCATCGGTGTGAACATCGTATCGCCCCTTGGTTTTGATCCCGACGAATTGGCCATCATAAGAAGCCACCATGAGAGATGGGATGGCGGGGGGTATCCAGACGGTCTTGAAATGGAGGCCATCCCCATGGTAGCAAGAATCTTGGCCGTAGCAGATGCCTTCGACGCGATGAGTTCAAGCAGGGCCTATCGCAAGGCACTTCCCTTTGATAAATGCCTCAACGAGCTCCAAACTAATAGCGGTTCGCAGTTTGATCCCGAAATCATCAAAGCATCCATTCCCTTGCTTTCCAATCAGGATGAATAGTCTTCATCCATCAACAAACCGCCATCCAAACCTTTTCTCAGCCCAAATCAATTTGGCTTCCCCAATATCCAAGACGTGTATAACCCTCGCACATTTGAATCCCTGGCCCGGATCCCACATGCGCTAAGCTATTTTTGGCTGGATGGACTGCGGAAGGTTTGCTGAAATAATGAACGTCCAACATCGAACGCCCAACTCGCCACGCGAGCAAGCACCTGTCCGCCGGCGGATCGAATATTTAATGGGAAAAGATGAGGAATCAGACCTTCTAAAAACCCGAACTACTAACTCATATGTTCACATTGCCGGCACCAATAGAGCGGAGTGGCTGTTTGGCATGGTACTTTTCAGCGAGATGGGGCCGGGATAGAGAGGTTGTTCCTGAAAGCGCCCTTTTACGAAATTGTGATCCGCTATCAATTCGATATTTTCCACTCTCTCCATTCCACCTTTTTGTGCCCAGGAACGTAGGGATGAAAGATTTTTTTCAACCGCATAGCAGGTTCCAGCTTTTTTGGCTTCTTCCAGAAAATGCAAAGCTTGTTGAATATCCCCCTGTTTGGCAGAGATACAAGCGAGATAATTGTATACTAAATCCTGAAGGGGATAACCGCTGTCCATAG
>CAYWMP010000005.1:73365-77330 GCA_964459445.1 uncultured Desulfobacteraceae bacterium | reverse complement strand
ACAATAAGCAACGTGATTCAAAGTTGAAGCGAATTTCAAATATGTTTGGCTAGTTTTCAGGTGTCAGCAAACCCCTAATCTTGGATCCTGAACACTGAAACCCAAAACCTGAAATCCTAATATTCCGACTTCATCTCTTCCTTCTTGCTTGTGTTTTTTAGGTAAAGCACTGCCAGCGGCGGTAGGGTCAGGGACAGGGAGTGGGGTCTGCCGTGGTGGGAAACGGGTTTGGCCTCGACCACACCCGCATTTCCCAATCCGCTTCCTCCATAGGGCTCTGCATCGCTGTTCAGAACCTCTTTCCATATACCGCCCATAGGAACTCCCACCTTGAAGTTGTCTCTGGGGATAGGCGTGAAGTTGCATACAACGACCAATACTTCATCGGCGGCATGCCCTCTGCGCATAAGGCTCAGGGTGCTTTGTTGGGCATCATTGCAATCGATCCACTCGAATCCTTCAGGCTCAAAATCAAGTTCATGAAGTGCCCGTTCTTTTTTGTAAATGCTGTTGAGATCCCGGACCCAACGCTGCACGCCGGAGTGAGAAGGATGTTCAAGCAAGTGCCAATCCAGGCCCTTCTCATGGTACCACTCATCCCATTGACCAAACTCCCCGCCCATAAAAAGAAGCTTCTTGGCCGGTTGAGCATACATGTAACCAAACAGAAGCCTCAGGTTTGCAAACTTCTGCCATTCGTCTCCTGGCATCTTTCGCAGGAGTGCGCCTTTACCGTATACCACTTCATCGTGGGAAAGGGGTAAAAGGAAATTCTCATTGTAGGCGTAGATCATCCGAAAGGTCAGTTTGTTGTGATGGAACTGCCGGTGCACGGGGTCCCTTGACATATAATCGAGCGTGTCGTGCATCCAACCCATGTCCCACTTCATTCCGAAACCCAATCCGCCCACATAGGTGGGGCGGGAAACCATGGGCCAAGCCGTGGATTCCTCTGCAGTGGTTTGGACGTCAGGGTAGCTCTTATATATTTCTTCATTGAGGCGTCGCAAAAGCCCGATGGCCTCCAGGTTCTCTCTACCGCCGTAATCATTGGGAATCCATTCGCTCTCCTTCCGACCATAGTCAAGATAAAGCATAGAGGCCACGGCATCTACGCGGAGTCCATCCGCGTGATACTTGTCTAACCAAAACAAAGCACTGCTGATAATGAAGCTGCAAACCTCATTCCTTCCATAGTTGAAAATAAGACTGTCCCAGTCCGGATGAATGCCTTTGCGAGGATCATCGTGTTCATAGAGATGGGTGCCGTCGAAAAATCCCAGTCCGTATTCATCCTTTGGGAAATGGGACGGCACCCAATCAAGAATCACGCTAATACCTTGACGATGGAGGCAATCGATCAGATACATAAAGTCCTGGGGTTTCCCATATCGCGCGGTGGGAGAAAAGTATCCGAGGCACTGGTATCCCCAGGATCCGTAGAAGGGATGCTCCATGACAGGCAGAAATTCCACATGGGTGAATCCCATATGCTGAACGTACTCTGCCAGCTTAGCGGCGAGTTCTCGATAGCTGAGCCCACGGTTCTCTGATTCAGCACTTCTCATCCAGGAACCGAGGTGGACTTCATACACAGCCATGGGGGCCTTTGGGCCGTTTTTGGCGCCCCTTTCGGCCATCCAATCCTTGTCGCCCCATTCATAGCCCAGATCCCAGACAACGGAGGCCGTTTTGGGCGGCACTTCGCTATAGAGGGCAAAGGGATCGGCTTTTTCCACCCAGTAGCCCTTGTATCGGGAATTGACTTGGTATTTGTAGTTGGCGCCTGTGCTCACGGAGGGAATAAAGCCCTCCCAGATTCCGGATTGGTCCTTGGATAGCAGAGGATGGCTTGACCTGTTCCATCCATTAAAATCGCCCATAACACAGACTTTTTCGGCATCAGGGGCCCAAACTGCGAAATAGGCGCCTTCAACACCTTTGTGGTTCAAGGGGTGGGCGCCGAGCTTTTCATAGAGCCTAAAATGACTGCCTTCGTTGAAGAGATGCAAATCGTCGTCTGTCAACAGGCTCACATCGTACATTACCGTTTTATTCTGTTTCATCGTTTTATAATTGATAAGAATATTTTGGACGCAGATTAACGCAGATCACCGCAGATATCTTTGTCTCTCACCCGCTACCTTTATGTAATGCACAAGGTCGCTCGAACTCCTTGAGAACCCAGAGATAATTAAGCGGGCTTAGAAATGACTATCGCTTCAAAACTTCCGCGAAGCGGAAGCCCGATGAAAGTTCATCGGGCCATTGTGGGGCTTTTCCGAAGGAAATAACAAGTGGATTTGTTATTTCCTTCGGAAACACACCACATGTTTCTATGAAGCGATCTTAATCTTCTTTATCATATTACCTATATTTTGAGAGTAACTCAGAGCTCTCGGCGGCCTCTGTGAGAGATAGGTCCTTTTGTTTAATTCCATGAAAAAACAAATAAATCGTGTAAGATATTTAAAGGATAATATCAGTGTGCATCAGCGTATATCAGCGTCCTATTGCGGTTTTTCATTCGGTTTCATTTGTATGACAGAGCGATATATTTCCATATAGCTTCGGGCGGAGCGGTCCCAGGAAAAGTCTTCTTTCATGCCGTTTTGCATCAGCGTTTTCCATTTCGATGGTTTGTTGTAAACCTCAATAGCCTGCCTGATGGCTTCAAATAGGGCATCCGGTTCATAGGGACCGAACTTAAATCCATTCCCCTCAAGTGTCCTGGAATTAAAATTGGCGACCGTGTCTTCCAATCCCCCGGTTGCCCGCACCACAGGCACTGTGCCGTACTTCAGTGCATACATTTGTGTAAGGCCGCAGGGCTCGTACCTGGAAGGGATGAGAAAGATATCGGCCCCTGCCATAATGCGATGGGCGAGGGGTTCATTGAATCCTAGGGTAAGCCCTATACGGCGACGATGATGTCTTGCCGCTTTCTCTAGGGCTTTCTGTATCCCGGCATCCCCCGCGCCCAAAATTACCAATCCCACCTCAAGGGCGAGAAGCTTGTCAAGCATCTTCACCAAAAGATCCAGCCCCTTTTGCCCATCCAAGCGCGATGTCATCCCGAGGAGCGGCCGTTTTAGTAGTGAGGGGTCCAGTCCCAATTCCTGAATCAATGATTCTTTACATCTTATTTTGCCCGTTAAATTCTTTAATGAATAGTTGGCAGGAAGGTCGGGGTCGCGTGCCGGATCCCAAAGACGGTAGTCGATCCCATTGAGAATACCATGGAGGAACTCCTGCTGGCGTTTAAGGATGTTTTCCATGCCCATACCACATTTCGGTTCTTGAATCTCTCTGGCATAGGTAGGGCTTACGGTCGTGATAGCTTGAGAGAAAACAATCCCGGCCTTGAGAAGACTCATTTTTCCCCAGTATTCGAGCCCCTCAAGGTGAAAAAACGCCTCTTTTGAAAGTGTGGTGATTGGGAATTTTTCAACAGGAAATAGTCCCTGGTACCCAAGGTTATGGATAGTGAAGACCGTGGGTTTGGCCTTCATAATTTTTGATCGTTTGTAGGGTCCCTTAATCAGGGCGGGGATGAGTCCGGTCTCCCAATCGTGACAATGAATGGCATCGGGTTTGAAGGAAAGGGATTCTGCGAGTTTCAAGGCAGCGTGGCTGAAGAAGGTAAAACGCTCCAGGTTGTCATAATAATCTCCCCGGCCGTCTCCATAGAGATTGGGTCGATCGTAAAGATCTTCTCTTTCAACGAAATAGACGGGGACGCCATCCCCGTTTCGGGTTTCCATGACATTGGCGGCCAAGGTTTGATTACCGAGAGGGACCTTCAGATTTTTTCGGAGCCGGCTCAGTCGATATCCTCTATCGCGAACGATGCGATATAGGGGAAGGACAAGCCGCACATCGGCGCCAAGCCGTCTTAGGGCCCCGGGCAAGGCCCCGGCCACATCAGCAAGCCCACCCGTCTTCGCATAGGGTGCCGCTTCAGG
>CAYWMP010000005.1:0-73265 GCA_964459445.1 uncultured Desulfobacteraceae bacterium | reverse complement strand
TTATCCTCTTCGACTGCTTCGAGGAGTTGTTCGTAGATATTGGGGACGCTGTAAAGGACGCGGTTCCAGGATGGAATCACCGTGCTTTGATGGGGTCCCTTGCACTGCTCCCAGGCGGACCACAAAAATCCTCGGAAGTAATTAACCGTCAGTTCCTCCTGATGTCGATCGAAGGATAACCCATTCACCTCTGCATCGTCGCTATAGGCCTTAATGAATGCCAGGGCGTTTTCATAATAGGTGTGGAGAATCATATCCACAAAGGCATCGTCCAGGGCCACACCATGGGATCGGATGTAGTTGAGATAGAACTTGGCGATATCCACGACCATGCGGTGAAGTCCCCTGGACTTATCATCCGCTGACAGGTCCTGGTGCTTGTGTTCATAGTTGGGCGCCAGATCGATCTGGGCAATTTTTCGGGGGATGACCCGATGATAAACCTCAGACAATGTGGAAACCTCCAATCCCCAATCATAGGCGATATTGACGCCCCGGGCCAATCGAGTGGAAAAACTGAATTCGCCTGCGAGCTGATAATTGAAGGTTCGATGGTAGGCGAAAAAGTGCCTGAGTTCCTCGAATCCTCTCTCACGCATGATTCGGGCCATGGCATCGACAAAGGGCGTGACAAAGAGCCGGGTGACCCTACCCTTCATAACCCTCTCATTAGGCGAGATGCGCGCATAGTACCCCTTGCAGAATTCGAAGTCGTTATTGGGATTGGCCGTGGGTTCGATCAATCTGCCTAAGAGGATGCGATCATAGGTCACGATGTCGCAATCGTGGAGGGCAATGACGTCTGATTCCTCCCGGGCAAAGAGATACCCCATAGTGATCCAAACCGATTGACCCTTTCCCTCAACGCCGGTGGGGATTTCCCGTTTTTGGATCTCCTTGAATATTCTTTGGATTCTCGGCCCTTCTACCCAGACCACCTTGAGATCACGGTCATCGGTTTCGAGTTTTCCAAAAAATTCTCGCGCCTCCTTGAACTGGGCTTTTTTTGATGCGCCTCCGAGGGCCACAACGACGTTATGGAGATAGCGTACATTGCCTATGTCATCTAGAATCGGATTCAGCACTTCCGGATTTTTGATTTCAGAGTAAAGAGACGGCAAAAGGAGGCTAATTCTCAGGTGACGAGAGTATTCCTCGAGTTTCTGCTCAAGAATCTCCAGGTAGGCGCCCCGATCAAAGGCTTCGTAAAGGGAATGGAGTGTCGTTACGATTCCTTCTTGGTGGAAGTCGGCCATGCTATCCTCCTTGTATTAAGCTTTGCTATCAAACAGGTTCTTCAGTTCGTTCTAATCGCCCTATAGTTACTATTTGGAGTTTAGTTTACAATCAGACAGATAAGATCCATGACATTGGTCCTTGTGGGTCCCGTAATGAGTAGATCACCAAGGGCATCAAAAAAATTGTAAGCGTCGTTCGATGATAGATAGGATCGTGGGCTTAAGCCCTTTGATCGGGCCAGTTCGCAGGTTGTTCCATCAGCAAAGGCCCCGGCGGCATCCGTGGGACCGTCTGTCCCATCCGTTCCAGCGCTCAAGATAGAAATGCCGTCAATCCCGTCCAGGGCCAAAGCCGCAGCCAAGGCCATCTCCTGATTGCGCCCTCCTTTGCCCTTTCCCTCTAAAGTGACGGTGGGTTCTCCACCGGCCAGAACACAGGCTGGAGAGGCAATGGGGATTTTTGAAGTCATGATCTCTTTTCCAATGGCCGCCATAACCTGTGCAACTTCCTTGGCTTCTCCTTCTATGCAGGACGTCAAAACGAGCGTCGAATACCCCAACTCTTTGGCCTTCCGTTCCGCCGCCAAAAGGGCGCTTCGATTGTTTCCCACAATAACGTTATGAGTGGTTTCAAAGGCGGGATTGTCCCGTTTGGGCGTTTCAGGCCTGTTCCCCGAAACCCCCTCATTTAAAACATCCAGAACGGCCTTCGGTAGTCGGTCGACGATACCGTAGCGTTCAATGATTTCAATGCATTCAGCATAGGTGCTTGTATCCGGCACCGTTGGCCCCGAAGCAATCACGTCTAAGGGATCACCGACCACATCAGAGAGGATGAGTGAGATGCACGTGGCGGGATAGGCAGCTTCAGCCAACCTGCCTCCCTTGATCTTGGACAAATGCTTTCTTAAGGCGTTGATTTCGTTGATGGTGGCGCCGCATTCCAAAAGCAATTGTGTGGTCTTTTGTTTTGCATGGAGATCTACGGGGAAATCGGGCGCTGGAAGGAGGGCGCTTCCCCCGCCGGAAAAGGCACATAGGACAAGGTCCTTTTCGGTGCACGCTTCCAGTTTTTCGAGTAGAACGCTCGTACCTTTGATGCCCGCCTCATCCGGAATGGGATGTCCTGCCTCAAATATTTGAGTCTTTTTAAGAGGGACACCGTGATCGTACTTGACTATGATCCAAGCTCCTGCCAACTGATCCCCCAGGATATCCTCCAGGGCCTTGGCCATGGGCGCCGTACCCTTACCGGCGCCAAACAGGAAAACCTTTTCAAAAGAACCGAGATCAACCGTCCGTCCTTCAACAACCAATTGATCACCATCACGGGTCATATGGTTATGTATGGCCTTTTCCGGGTCCACGGCCTCGAGGCCGGCATTGAAAATCTGTTCCAGAGTGTTTTTTCTGTTGGAATCCATAATTCCCTCCTACATCTTTGTGGGATGGGATATTGTAAAACATCTTATAAATAAAAGGGAGAAGAATAAAATAATGAAATTCCTAAATATCATATGATCCCATGGGGGGCAATTCTGGGCGACTAATCCTATTGAAATCCTTTGAAGCCGAGCCATAAAAGTTATAATGTACATCTGGAATTTACTACAATATCCAGTGGGTGTTCATGAATTGGAGGTGGTTTTCAATGGAGAGTTTTCTTGATCCGGGAACAACAATCGGTGCAATAGCTCTTGGCGTGGGATTGCTCATAGTCGCATCGGTCACCTCAAAGGTTTTGACGAGAGCGATGACCAGACCGCATTGGGTCGTTGGTCGGCTGGGTCGCAGGGTAGACGAGACGGTGGTCCGCTATGTTGTTCGTATCAAAACACTCATAATTTTTATTGTTGCCGGTCTTGTGTATGCCAGCGTCATACCGGAATTGAGGGCCTTGGTGGGCACGATGGTCGCAGGGGCAGGGATTACAGCCTTAATTGTCGGTTTCGCGGCCAAATCCACATTAGCTAATCTGATTGCAGGTTTATCTCTAGCGGTCTATCGGCCTTTTCGGATCGGGGATAAGGTATCCATAGACGGCGAGTACGGCACGATAGAAGATATTACGTTGCGCCACACCATTGTGCGAACGTGGGAAAACAAGATGCTGATTATACCGAATGAGAAGATAGATAACATGTCCGTAATAAACTACAGTATCGTTGATCCCCGCATCTTGGTAGGGGTAGAAGTGAGCGTGAGCTATGACACGGATCTTGATTTTGCAAAAGGGCTGATCCTTGATGAGGCTAAAAAATGCCCCCACAGAATGGAGGATGCAGATGAACCCTGGGTGAGAGTTGTGGCCCACAAGGATTTTTCTATTGAGTTAAGGGTCTATGTTTGGGTGACGGATGTGGATGCGGCTTGGGTGGGAAGGTTCTGGCTTTTTGAACATATCAAGAAGAGGTTTGATGCAGAAGGCGTTGAAATACCCTTTCCCTACCGCACGGTGGTTTACAAAAAGGATCTGCCTCCGCCCAAAGAAAAGGAAGTTATCTCCGATTCAACAAATTAAAATGCGGCTAGGGATTTTTCGACAGCATAATTCTTGCGTCCGCCACAACGCATCGGTCCTTTGTGCACATCACGGGGTTCAAATCCGCGGAGTCGATTGATCTCTCCAGTTCCATGATCAGTTCTGAAAACCTCACCAACATTTGCCGCAGTTCCTGAAGATTAATGGGATCGGCTCCCCTGTAACCTTCCAGTAATTCATAGGCCTTGAGATCGTGGATCATGAGATCCACATCGGCTTCCTTTAAGGGCGCCATCCTCAAGGTTGTGTCCCTGTAAATCTCAACCCCCGTGCCGCCGAGCCCGAGAAGAACAACCGGGCCGAACTGATAATCCACTTTAGCGCCCACAATGAGTTCGATCCCGGACAGCATTTCCTCAACAAGCATGCCTTTAAATCCCGGGAACTGGCTGAACCTTTCATAGGTCTCCTGCAATCGATCATCGCTATCGATGTCGACGACAACGCCGCTCACATCGGATTTGTGCAAGGCTTCAGGCGATACAATCTTGGCCACAACCGGATAGCCTATGTCCTTCGCAGCGTTCAGAGCCGCATGGATATCGGTGGTCCACTTGAACGCCGGAACTTCAATCCCTGCGATAGAAAGAAGGCGCTTTGCATCGGGTTCAAAGACCCAGCCCGACTCTGTTGAATCCGAGAGGATTTGTCTGATCTCTTTCATCAGCATGGCTTACACCTCTTCATGGCCTCGGCCCCCAGCACGGCGCCAACGACGGACGGCGACACCGGTATGCCATTGAGTTCGAATCCCTCTATGAGCATTCGGTATTTTTCCACATGAGGCACGTAAGCGACCAAAGGCTTGTTGCTTTGAATGTAGAATTGGCTCAATCTGGCCCCAAGATCCGAACTGATACCCGGCAGATAGGGCAAGAGCAACACGATGACGCAGTCGACTAAAGGCAATTTGCAGAGATAATCCACCGCGGCAACAAAGTCTTCATCCACGGCGCTTCCGGTAAGGTCGATGGGATTGGTGGTCGACGCTATGGTTTGAATACTGGGCGATAGGCCGGCCTTGAGTTCCTTTTGTTCCGATTCCGAAAGGGGCGGTATCGTGAGACCGTGATCGGCGCACAAATCAACGGCCAAGGCGCCGTGACCGCCACTGCCGGTCACAATGCCGATCCGGCCCCCGATGGATCGGTTGTAGAAACTCAATGCCTCGCAAAAGGAAACCAGTTCGAACTCGGTTCTTGCTTCGACCACGCCGTATTGTGAGAGGACGGCGGAAAAGGTCTCATAATCACCCGCCAAGGAAGCGGTATGGCTTGAGACCGCTTCGCGTCCTCCGGGACTCCGACCGGCTTTTAAGGCGACAATCGGTTTTGGGCATCGATCTGCAGCCAGTGCAAATTCTCTACCTTCATTCTTGCCAAATCCTTCCAAATAAAAGGCAATAACGCCAGTGGCCGGGTCATTGGCAAAATAATCGAGAAGGTGCACTTCCTTTATAAAGGCCTTGTTTCCAATGCTGACGGCTTTAGACAGCCCCGTGCCCTCTCCGGCAAATTTCACCATTTGATCCGCCAGAATGCCGCCGCTCTGACTGACGATGGCGACGTTTCCAGGATCCGGCCTCACCAGTCGCTGGCTGGGAATAAAGAGGGTATCCACATGGGCGGGTGAATAGATGCCGATGCAATTCGGGCCGATGAAGGGAAAGTCCGCTTTCCTTGCTAGGTCCACGATTTGATCCTGGAGTTCGGACCGACCCGTTTCTGAAAAACCGCCCGAAATGATCACAGCGCCTCCCACGCCGGACTCGATGCACTCAGAGATAATGTCCGGAACCATTTCAGCCTTTACCGCGATGACCGCCAAATCCACTTTTTTAGGAATTTCCGAAATACTTTTGAAAACGGGTTCCCGTTGAAAGACACCGCCCCGGGGATTTACGGGAAAGACTTCTACGGGATAACGGAGGTGGTTTTTGTTGTAGATGACATTGGCGGGATGGCGGTCATTGCCCAACGAAACGCCGACAATGGCCATGGTCTTGGGTTCGAACAAGGGTTGAAAATCCATTAAGATATTCCTCCTATGATGACTCTGATCCTTCGTTCTCTTCAGGAAGTTTGGCTCCCATGTTCTCGGCAACTCGCCCGGCAGATTCGGCTTTGGTCGCCGCTTTTGCCGCTCGCCGCGGCGCCTTGATGGCCGCCTTCTTGGCTTCCAGAACCGCCTTTACCTTGGACATTAACGCCTCATCAGCGCCACTCTCTATAGAGCTGGCCATAGCCTTCACTTTAGCCTCTGCCTCCTCGGCAGCCTTTGTGGCTACATTCTCTGCGTCATCCGCTTTTCTCCGGGCATCCGTAAAGGCGTCGATAGCAGCAGCAAGTTCCCCCGCCCTTCCTTCCTCAGGTTCTGCGTCAAGTTCGATATCCTCTGCGGCCATAACAAAAGCCGCCGCAGGCAGCAACGCCGCGACCTCCTTAAGGGGAGTGCCAACGATATTCATCAACTGATTGCCACGAATGCGGAAGGGGAGGAACACGATGCTTGCACCGGATGATTGCTCGGCAAGGTTATCCATGTCAAGTCGGTCCACGACCTCTGGCTCAGCCTGGATTCGTGCCGCTTCAAGGGCTTTTTTAAGGGAATCGATATCCAACTCCGATGTGTCACCGGCACCGGCAGCGAGCACGCGGATATGCACGCCCTCCCATTCTTCGCTCCGGGTCATTAAATAGGCAAGCAGGAGCATAAGATGGCTGGTAGCGTCGTCCAACCACCATACATCGATGCGGCGGCCATCTTGGGGCAGCGTCTCTGCGCCGGGCCAGTCGCCGTCCTCGGTTTTCAGAATAATGATATTACAACCGAGCCGAAATGCCCCACGGATGTTCTTTGCGTAGAAAAGATCACGAAGACCGGGAATGCTTTTTGGCGTCTCCCCGTGCCAATTCAAGAGTAGGGTATTGGCTCGAATGGGGCCTATACCGAAGGCTTCAACAAGCGCATGGATGCCCGTGCGCAGGTTCGGGGCCGTAATCACGAGGGGAAAGGCATTCAGTCCCTGATTCTCAATACTGGAAGCGAGCTCTTTTTCTTCCTCCTCTTTGGGTTTCAGCATCTTGACCCCTTCGCCTTCCAGGATCCTAACCACCGTGGTCAGACCGCTGCCGCCCTCCAACCAGGCCGAGAAACGGAGCAGGTTGGCGCGTCTTTCCGCATCGTTGGAAAGGGCGAGAATCTGGGGCCGCCAGTCTCTGGGATGTTCCGGTTCCGCGGCTGCCGCCAGGAGATGTTCACGAAGGCGTTGAAGATGGTAGGAGCGGCGGCTGTCCGCCCATCTTGCAGGACCCGCCGTTCGCTTAAGGTACTGGTGTATGGCAAAAAGCACGGCCATGGCGACGGCGCTCGCCCTCAGGTCGATGGCTAACATGACACCGAGGCATACAAGCCAGCCCAGCAGGCTGAGGCGGTAATCATACCATCGGAATCGGGGACGAAAGGAGGGGCTTTCGGTACGTGCCTCGTAGAACGTGGCATAATTGAGCAATCCATAGGAGATCAGAAAGAACATGGAAACCAGGGGTGCAATGAAATTTAGATTTCCCAGGGCAATAGTGGCAAAGGCGATGCCCGCGGAGAGAAGAACACCCCGTCTCGGATTCGTTGTGGGTCCTGAACCCTTCGCAAAAGCCAGGAGAAAAAGAAAGATACGGTCCCGGGCCATGGATTGAAGGATGCGTGGTGCGCCCAGGAAGGAGGCCATAGCCGAAGACAGGGTGGCGGCAATGACGCCGACATGTATCAAAAAGCCAAGATAGGCCACCTGCTGCATGGCCCCATAGTCTCCCATGAGAACGCTCGAGGGGAGGGAAGCGGCAAATACGAATGTCGCTCCAAAGTAGACCAGGATAGATACGCCGACGGCCAGAAAGGTTCCCAGGGGAAGGCTCCTTCCCGGGTCTTCAAGATCTCCGGACATGCTCACGCCCTGGGTAAAACCGGTTACTGCAGGAAAGAAGATGGCAAAAACGGCCCAAAAACCAAGAGCAGAATCCGGTGACGCCCAGTTTCGTACCAGGGTGGCACCGTTCCAAAGACCCATGCCGCCCGCGAAAAAGGAGATGAGGGCAGCGGCCAAAGCGGCCATAACCACATACTGAAACTTAGTTGCCCAGTCCGCACCCAACCAGGCGAAGATAAAGAGGAAGGATACGGCCAAGGCGGCGATAATCTGAGGCGCATACCTCGAACCTATTGGCAGAATCCCGGAGAGGGCTTCCCCGAACCCGATGCTGTAAAAGGCGATGGAAACGGACTGGGCCAGGAATAGGACGATGCCGATAGAGCCCCCGAATTCAATGCCGAGGGTACGTGATATGAGGTAATAATCCCCCCCACCCTTTACTTTCAAGTTTGTCGCGATGGCGGAGAGAGAAAAGCTGGTCAGGACCGAAATGGCATTGGCCAGGCCTATGATGATCAGTGCGCGGGCCAGGCCGGCATGACCGACCACATAACCGAGCCGTAAAAAGAGAATGATCCCGAGGATGGTGAGGACGCTGGGTGTGAATACGCCCGGAAAGGTTCCGAGGGTTCCTTTGGGAGTTCTGAGGCGATGGGCTTTTTCGGATTTCACGAATTCACCGGTTCAGATTCAGGAGAGACATGGATAAGTTTCGAAAAATAACATACTCCTAATTTGTTGTATAGGGCGGAAGAACTTGGTTGGGAAGGGAATGAATGGCTGTAAGAATTGCCTTACAGCTATGGGGAGTGGGGTATGTCGGGCGACGCGACTATTTTTCCTTGATTTTAGAAACTATTGAATGACGCATTTAGGCCTTTTCGAGCCAGGGCATTTTCAAGATCAAGAAAGCGAGGGCGGCAAGCCCTAGCATCATCGTGAAAGCAAGATGGGAGAGGTCAATAAGCAACACAAAATCAGGAGAAAGGGTTACATCCGGAAGGTTCTTTATCACCCGGAATATCCCTGTGAGCATCAATGCCCCCAACAAGGCTACCCTGATATAGGCTGACGTGGTTAATTTGCATTTTTCGCGATAAGCTAGGAGGTAATTCATTCCGACGTATGAAAAAAGCGCTAAAAGGACAATAGCGCCCATATAGTGGATGAGGTGGGTAAGATAAAAGTCGGCAGACCATTCCAGCCCCGGGATATCAGATAGGTAGTATCTTTTGAATATGGGCATCTGTCCGAATCCGGTAAAGGCCATGAGTATTAGGATGACGATATAAACCTTGCTCAATGCCTTTTGGCGTGGTGTAAAGAGACACCTAGTGTTTGGTCTCATTCTCCTATCTCCTTTGAACTGTTGTTTCCCTTGGTTGTCTTCAAAAAGTTCCCCACAGCGGCCGCTATGCCCGCAACGGGAGCAATTACCATAGCCTTGGCCAGGTTATTTGCATCAGCCATGCTGTCGGCAACTGGTTTTAGATGCGGCTTTCCGGGCCCCTTCTCTATCGCTTTATTTATTTCTTCGAAAGGCGCCGGGGAAACGTAGATGGTGTTTGTGCCTCCGTTCTCCTTTTCGCCGTAAATATACCCATTGATCTCCTTGGCGATTCGATGGGCCTCCTTGATGATATCGTCTCTCGGGCCAATGGTTTGCACCTTTTCGGGGCATGATTCAATGCAGGCCGGCTGTTCTCCTTCCTCAATCCGATTATAGCATCGATCACACTTGAACATGACCCCATTGCCGGCCAAGGACGGCATAATATCCAGGTACACACCCACGCCGGTCTGGCGTTGAGGAATGCGCCACGGACAGACCTTTTTGCATTTTGCGCCACCGAGGCAGATATCGGCATCTATTCGGGTGATGCCGTTTTTCATTTTTGAGGCCGCACCAAAAGGACAGAGATCGGCGCATGGGGGGTTCTGGCAATGCATACAGCGCCGCGGAATGGTGAACGTTTGTTCTTCTCCTTCAACGTTAACGGTGGCTTCCTGAATGAACAGCCAGTTGTAGGGGGTCAATCGGTCTGTGACATCACGTTTGTCAGACCAATCGGAAACCTTGACCCTGCTCGGGTACATCTTTGGAAAGGGTTTTTTCGGTTTCGGATATTTGGATTCATTTACCTCCTGGCAGGCCTCTACGCAGGCTTCGCAACCAATGCATTTTCTGATGTCAATGAGGGTAGCGAGCTCCTTCGTGCTTTTGACTTTTGCGGAAGCAGGCAAAGGGACGCTAGAGAGTCCCACGGCGCCCACTGCTGCAAGACCGCCCTTAAGAAATGATCTCCTTGTGATTTTTGCAGACATGGTCTGTCTCCTCAAATTATGACTTCAGAAATATAGAGTCGTGGGGCACAGAAAGGTTTCAAAAAAATGCTGAGCAAGTCTCAAAAAGCCCGATTTTGGCCAATATCGTCGTCAGCTCAAATTTTAACCCGCCATACTTCTGGTGGGTAAATCCTCAAAATACTATCGTGTATTCCTGTGGTTGGAATTCTCGCCTTCCTAGACCTTGGCCAAACTTAGACTTTTTGAAACCAGCTCATAGAGAGGAAATTGAAAAAGAGTGAAAAAGGATGGAGTTGATTATGGGTGCTGCTGTTTCATTAGAGCCGTTAGTGACGCTCTGAGGCGTTGTTTTGCCTCGATAGGCACTTCTTCATTGGGCATTTCTTTACACAGGGAGACGGACTTTTTCAATGATTCAAAACAGGTTTTGCATTCAGGGCAATCGCGAAAGTGTTCCTCAATTTTCTCGCAGGTGATCTGATCCACTTCTCCGTCTATATACTCTGAAATCCTTTCGAATAAATCTTTGCATTCCTCATGCATGGGATTTGCCTCCTATGAAGTGATCGGATATTTTTTCCCTGAGAAAGAGCCGTGCCCTGTGGAGTCTTGTTTTGACCGATTGGCTTTTAATGTTTAGCATATCGGCCGTTTCTTGTGTGCTAAACCCTTCGATATCCCTGAGATCAAAAACCAGACGGTATTTCGACGGTAGGGATTTAATGGCCGATTTAATAGCTTTTCTCAACTCGGATCGAATGGCCTCCTGCGATGGATCTGCGGACCAATCCGGGATGTCGAAGGGTTCACCGGAACTCGCTCGGTTCATCAGTGAATCGAGTGACAACTCTGCATCGGGTTCATGCTTCTTCCTCCTTCTTTTCCTGATGCAGGCATTGGCCGCAATCTTGAACAGCCAATTTTTCAGTTTGGTCTCGCCGCGAAAGTTGCAGAGGGCCCTGAAGGCATTGAGAAAGGTGTCTTGCATAACGTCTTCGGCATCTTGGGTATGGCCGCACATCCTGAGCCCGAAATTAAAAATGCTTGCCTCATATTTCTCCACGATTTTTTCCATGGCCTCAGTGGCCCCTTTTTTAAATCGATTGATGAGTATATCGTCAGATTCGTGGGGTTCAATCTGGTTCATAATCCGTCCTCTAGAAGAATTGCCCTGAGTAGTTGCGAACTGCCTTTTCTACTGGGCGTTGATGACTCATAGTTGGTAGCAGATTTTTTTCTTCAATTCAATGATAGGCCTACCTCAAAAAAGTGGCAAGCGATACGGGGCAAGCAAGATGATGTATTTTGCTCCTTTGTTGACAGCAAATCACTAATCCATTATTTATTCGGTGATATCGGCAACATTAAAAAGATGCCTTTTCAGCTTTGCAAATATACAGGATCAACGAAAAATGGCTCTCATATTCGATGTAAATTCAGCAAAGCTTTACCACGCCTGGTACAAGTCCACGGAAGGCCGGGCTATGGATAAATGGGTGGGGGAGTCGATCCTTTCACTTCTTGATCCCAGGCCCGGCGAAAGGGTTTTAGATATAGGCTGTGGCGAAGGAAATCATCTCCTTTTCTTCAGTAAGCTGGGGCTGGATATCAACGGGATTGACGCCTCTCCCTATATGATAAGCCGGGCGAAGGAGCGTCTCGGCGACTGTTGCACCTTGAAAACAGGGCAAGCAGAGGCCCTTCCCTATGAAGACAACGAATTTGATTTGAGCGTAATCATTAATACGCTGGAATTTCTCGATGATCCCGAAAAAGCCCTCATGGAAGCGGTCAGGGTAACCAACAGAAAGGTCTTTATCGGTGTCATGAACAGCTTTTCATGGCACTACCTCGCAAACAGGATCAAAGGCATTTTCAATGAATCTCCCTTCAATCACGCCAAATTCCTCAATCTATGGCAGCTGAAATCCTATGTGCGCAGGGCCTTTGGAGAAGCCCCGATCGCATGGAACTGCACGCAAATATGGCCTTCCTTTTTGAAGAGATTCGGCACGGACCTATGGAACTTGGAACATTGCCCTGTCGGCGCCTTTCTTGGTCTATCAGCGAGTATATTGTACTGGGTAAAAACAGATAATCTTCCCTTAAAGGTGCGATTGAAAAAGGCGAGACGATCCATTGTGAGCGGCGCCACTATGGACAATCTAAACCGCATGAATGGAGGTCGAGGCGATGAAAGAAGCCTATCTCTATGAAAAGGTGGATAATAAAAAGGTTCGATGTTTTCTCTGCAATCACCGGTGTCTGATAAAAGACGGGGCTAGAGGCATCTGTGGAGTCAGGGAAAATCAGGATGGAATCCTTGCGAGCCTCGTTTATGGCAAAGTCATCGCAAGGAACGTCGATCCCATAGAAAAAAAGCCGCTATTCCATTTTCTTCCCGGAAGCAATTCCTATTCAATCGCTACGGTTGGGTGCAACCTCAAGTGCCTTTTCTGTCAAAATGCCGACATCTCGCAAATGCCCTCCGATCGAAACCAGATTCTGGGCGAGGACATGAGTCCGGATAACATCGTAAAGGATGCTATTGCAAGGCACTCAGCGACGATAGCCTACACCTACACCGAGCCTACGATCTATTACGAAATGGCGGTTGATACGGCCCGGATAGCGAGCTCAAGGGGAGTAAAGAACATTTTTGTTTCGAACGGTTATATGACGGAAGAATGCCTGGAGGATCTTTACCCGGATCTTCATGGGGCAAATGTCGACCTTAAATCGTTCAACGACAAGTTTTACAAAGAAGAATGCGGTGCAAAACTGGACCCTGTCTTGCGAACCCTTGAGACCATGAATAAACAGGGCGTCTGGATTGAGGTCACCACTCTGCTTATTCCAGGAAAAAATGATTCAGTAGATGAACTAAAGGCCCTTTCACAGTTTCTTGTGGACCTCGATCCGAACATCCCCTGGCACATAAGCCGGTTTCATCCAACCTATAAACTCACCAATGTGCCTCCCACACCCGCTAAGAGCGTCCGAAAGGCCAGGGATATCGGGTATGAAGCGGGCTTGAAATATGTCTACACGGGCAATTTACCGGGGGATGAAGGCGAGAAAACCTCCTGTCATACATGCGGAGAGCTTTTGATCGATAGGGTCGGATTCTTCGTCCAACATAATAGGATAAAGGACGGCCGCTGTTCCAAGTGTGATGCCGTAATCCCGGGCGTCTGGGAATAGCCCCGCTGAGCGGGATCTCCGCTTTGCTCCGACAGGCTACAGCGGAGGATGGGAATCGGTGACAGGACTTTCGAGATAACGAACCAGCATACAATCCCTTTAGCTGTTTTCAATTGTACATTCTCAGATATACCCAGGAGCCATCATACAATGGATAATCAGGACCGATTGCAAAAGCTCATCATAGAGTACCGCGTTATCGAAAAAAAGATTGATTCACTGGCGCAGCAGAAACAGGCCTTAAGAGAAAAATTGCAAACACTCATGACCCAGTCTGGGCAAACATATCATCAAACAGCATTGGATGAAGAACGGGTCATCATCAAAATCGTACCCCGCACCGAAATCCGATATGACGAGGCATTACTGCGGGATCGTCTCGGGGATCAGTATCGCATGGTTTTAGAGCCGGACCTCAAGAAGATCAAATCGCACCTACCCCAGATCACGCCTGCCCTTGAACCCTACATCGAGGCGATTGGCTCCCCCTCCCGAGACCGAATCAAGGACTTGATCACCACCGGTCTGCTGATGAAAGAGGACTTCAAAGGGGCCTTCAGGAAAATCGACAAATCCATCATGTTCGTAAAGAAGCGGTCATTGGATGAACCGTCCTATGAATCGGCGCCGCAAAGCCAAAGTTAAAGCGCCAGAAAATAGCACATTGCCATTGTCGGCGTTTGATTGATTTTCAGGAACAGCTTTGCTAGTTTCTCATACTAAGGAGGGCTCTTTATCGGGTTCTTCTTAAAGTTGGCCCCCGTTGAGATCTTTTATTGCCTTCTTCCACTCAGCGGGGGCTTTTAGGAGAAGCGATATGAAGCAAGAAGATGAATTGGCCATGAAGGTGACAAAGGAAATCGTGATCAAGTTTATTGAGATTGGACGTCTTTCCCTCAATTCCTTTGATGAAGTGTTTAAAGATGTGCACGGGACTGTCCAGGATTGTTTGAAGGAGGCGACGCCCCAGAAACGCAAAAAGGGGTAAGGCAAACAGGTTGCGCGTTACGGGTTTTGAGGACCTAGTATTTAACCTCTATTAGAAATAAGCCCTGTGGCGGGGCTTTGACGCCTGCCGCCTGACGATCCTTGGCTTTAAGGATCTCTGTAAACTCCTCCACATTTATCTTTCCCGATCCAGCATCAACGATAGTCCCCACAATACTCCGGACCATATGTCTCAAGAAGCCGTCGGCCTCAAAAATAAAATAGAGGATGCCTTGATCGGGGCCCTGGATGTCGGCCATGAACATGTTCCTGACAGGATTTAGATTCGCGCTTCCAGTGGACTTAAAGGAAGAGAAATCATGCTCGCCGAGTAAACAGGTCAGGCAATTTCGCATAATATCAAGATCGAGTGCGAAAGGAATATGCCAGGCGTAATGCCGCTCAAAGATGCCCGGTTCGCTTTGATTCAGTATCCTGTATTCATAGGTTTTGCTCTTGGCGCTGTAACGGGAATGAAATTCAAGGGGGACATAATCGGATTGTTTTATAAGGATGTCGTCGGGAAGCAATGAGTTGAGGCCTCGTTTTATGGAGTCAGGGTCGATCTTTGACGAGGTTTTGAAATTGCAGACCTGGTTCAGGGCATGGACGCCGGCATCGGTCCTCCCCGATGCATGGAGTGTTACAGGCTCATTGGTCATCCTCCGTATCTTGTCTTCCAAGATTCCCTGGATGCTCTGCGCATTTATTTGCCGCTGCCACCCGTGGTAATGGCCGCCATCATAGGCCAATATAAGTTTTATGTTTTTTTCTTCACCCATTTATCGGATCATTTCCCGGCACTTTCGTGAAACTTCTGATCTGTGGCTAATTCAACAAAAAATGGGGAAGCCATAAATGACTTCCCCATCTGTTAGTTTGGAGGAACCTCAATCTGTAAACCTGCGGTAATGTAGATTCAAATAAAGACTAACGCTTCGAATACTGGTATCTGGCTCGCGGACCTCGCTGGCCGTATTTTTTCCGTTCCTTAATTCTGGAATCTCTTCTGAGCATATCCGCTTTTTTCAATGCGACCCGGAGATCAGGGTCCATATCGACCAATGCTTTGGCGATACCGTGCTTGATGGCTCCGGCCTGGCCAGTAATGCCGCCACCCCTCACATTTACGAGGATATCAAGTTTTCCCAGGTTGTCGGTGAGTACCAGGGGTTGCTTGATCGTCATCTTGTCCAATTCCCGGGTGAGAAACTCATCCATGGGTTTTCTGTTTATTACGATATGACCGTTCCCGGGTTTGAGCCAGACCCTGGCTACCGAGGTCTTTCTCTTCCCCACAGCATGAAATCTTTCTTCAACCATCTATTATATCTCCAACGTTTCAGGGTTTTGCGCTTCGTGCGGGTGGTTAGCTCCGGCATAAATCTTCAATTTCTTAAGCTGCCGGCGTCCAAGACTGTTCTTGGGCAGCATGCGTCTTACGGCGAATCGAATAATCTCTTCGGGTTTTTTCTCCCGCAAATGCCGGGCCGAGATCTCCTTTAGACCTCCCATATAACCGCTATGTCTATAATAAATTTTCTTGTCCCACTTATTGCCGGTCAAGGCGATCTTCTCTGCGTTCACAACCACAATGAAATCTCCCGTATCGGCATGGGGCGTAAAAATGGGTTTATGCTTTCCCCTCAGGCGAGTGGCTATTTGGGTGGCCAGCCTTCCCAGGATTTTATCCTCGGCATCTACGACATACCATTTTTTTTCTACTTCATGTTCCTTGGCAACAAAAGTCTTCATGGAAAACTGCCCTCTTTGATAAAGTCAAAACGTTTTATTTAAAGAAACAAGGCCGCTGTGTCAAGCAATTTTTCGTCAAATGGGTGTTGACAAACACAATAATCACTGTTAGAGAATCTAGCAATTGATGCGCCCGTAGCTCAGCTGGATAGAGCGCCGGGCTTCGAACCCGTAGGTCGCAGGTTCGAATCCTGCCGGGCGCGCCAGTTAAAAAGGTATATATATCGAAGGTTTGGGCCTGTAGCTCAGTTGGTAGAGCAGTTGACTCTTAATCAATTGGTCGGGGGTTCGAGCCCTCCCTGGCCCACCAGAAACAAACAAAAGGCCAGTCCATTAGGGCTGGCCTTTTTCTAATTCCATTTCTGCTTCCTTTTTGGAATTAATGATTCCATAATGACTGAAATTCTTGTCATTTTTACATTAAAACCACCAAATTCAATCTGATCTTCAGGTGAAGTAACAATCTAATCCGTAAAAACTGGTTCACCTATGGAGTTCCATCTGCAAAAATAAAATGTATGAATGGAGCTCCCACCGGCTCTCAAATGGCAATATTGTAACGAAATATGCCAAAAGCCAAATAGGACAGGATTCGAAGGGAGGACTTCAAAATGGATATTGAGGCTCCAAAGGGCATTTGTTTGTTGTGCAAATCAGATTTTACCGGAAAGGGCATGGCGAAGCACTTAAAATCGTGTCTCCCAATAAGTATTGAAAATCAAAGAAAAGAGCGGAAATCCAAGTCACAACCATTTTTTCATATCCTGGTTAAGGATTTCCATTCTCCGGTATATTGGTTACATCTGAAGGTAGCGAGCAGTGCGAAGCTTGAGATCCTGGATCGTTTTCTAAGGGATATATGGTTGGAGTGCTGCGGACATCTGAGCGGATTTTTCTATGGAAGACAAGAACTTGAAATGAATCGAAGGTTTAGCGACGTTACTTACCCGGGAATGGAGTTTGAACACGAATATGACTTTGGCACTACGACACAACTGCTTGTAAAGGTCCTGGATGAGTATAAAGACCCAATTGAAAGCAAAAAATCAATAGAAATCCTGGCAAGGAATGAGGCTCCCGAATTTCCATGCGATGAATGCGGAAAAACCCCTGCCGCTGAGATCTGTACCCAATGCCAATGGGAGGACTCGGGTTGGTTATGTGCGGATTGTGCTGAAGGCCATGATTGTGGCGAGGATATGATGTTACCGGTGGTCAATTCCCCCAGATCCGGCGTATGCGGCTATACAGGGCAGCCTTTTTGACTTACGAATTGAACTTGCTTATCGACGGCACCGCAAAGTTTGTTTGTGACGCAGAAATCGAAGTTGGTTACACTCGTCACTAAGTTGGCTGTCGGGATAAGAAGAGAAAGAATTTGAAGGGTATAATTAGTCGAGGAAAAACGCCTTGCCAACTTGGAGTACTTTTCTTGGCAATTAAGTGGACTTCTCATGGTTCCAATTTCAACAGTCCTTCCCTGAAATCGAAAAGGATACTATCCTCCGGTAAATCATCCTCTATGAGCCAATGAAGCCATTCATCTATGATTATCATGGCCTCTTCACTCAGACAGTGCTCAGTCCATTCATAGGAGTCATGATGTCTTCCTATTGGTTGCAAGTGATCGAATCTAAGAATAGAACTATCTTTGGTATATGTTGAAATCGGAAGAGTATCCCAGAGATAATTAGGGTACTCAGCCCTCCTCACTCTGCCAATAAATGCCTCGCTAAACCCGGATCGCTTGCCACCTTCTGATACGCCATAATATGGAGCTGCCAAAACCGTCGGATTCGTTTGCCAGCGGGGTTTACCCCTTCTTAATTCATCGGGAATTTCGGGTCCGCCTACAGAAATAATCAGAACCGGCCTCTTCTTTGTCCTATAGACAGTTTTTACTTCCCCCGGATAATTTGGAAATGCTGCGGGGGGAAGGGCAGGAAGAGTTCTTTTTTTGTGAATTTGGAGGGATTCCAGTCTATATCTGACCAGACTATGATCGGTGGGATCTTTGCTGCGTCCTTCTGGGACAAGCGCCATAGGAGTGAGGTCGACATGAGGGACAAAAGCTCTAATCAATCTGCCTCGACGAAGCTCCCGGGCTTCATCTTTAATCCACCATTTGGACGCGTATGCCTGTATGGATTCATCAGGGTATTTCATCTTTGGTTCTAAAGGGTGATTTCCAAACTCCTTCAGAAACCTTTAGTACACCCTCTCCTGGGTTAATGGGTTCTCCAGTAAGACTATCGAGCCATTTTATGCCTTCAAAATATACCGCGTCATAGCGCGGGGGGGAATACTTGCGCTTCTTCCTTCTTACCGCTAATTTGTCCTGCAATCTCGTGTTTAGTCGTTCCTTAAGTTCTTCAATGGCTGCTTTCCTTTGCCTTTTTTCTTTTACCGTCAGCGCTGATCTTTGTGATTCAGATTCTAGGTGGTAATCCTCTGGAAGGTCTGCTTCTTTTTCAGACAACTCAAAGCAAAGAACCTCTCCCGGAGCGGCCTGGAGCATAGGCCGGGTTTTATAGACATAATCAAGTAGTCCGGCTGTGTCATTACCGTGAGTATGAACAGCATTCTTTATGGCCGCTGATATTTCAAAAGGCAAAGCATCAAACAAGCTCTCATATAGCTCCTCATCATCAATGGACCATCGATAGAAATCATCTTCATATTTGGGAGAGCTGATTTTTCTTTCTGTGGCTCCGATGCTTTCAATGGTTGGTTCGATTTGTAAAAAGACTTTTGACGACCATGGACCGAAATGATGAAATTTCCATTCTACGTTGGTGTAAGTGTCACCGTGATGACTCTGGGAGTAAGCTAAATCTGCAATATATACATATTTCACCAAATGAATTGGCCCCAGCTCGCGGCTTTCAAAATCCTCTCGTCCAGCTGCGGCAATGGCGAATTTGATTATGTTATTTACTTTTTCCAAATCCATTTTTCTAATAATTATTCACACATCGGAAGAAAAGCAGCATTTCTTTATCATCAATACAACCCTTATAAGGGTAGTTAGCATCTTATATTGAATCAAGAATTGAATGTAAAGCAGGCAAAATATTTGAGAATGATACAATTGATTAATGAATATTATGCATCTACTGTGCCCTCTTTGAAAGCTATCTTAGCTTCCCATAGCTGGAACTTTTCCTGAACGAATTTGCAGGAAATCCAACAGGCGGGTGGTTGGTCATTTTCTTTATCGAGAATCTGCGAGGATGGATTTGAGCTTGAGGCCATCGATTCTTCTGAAATGACGAAGATTGCCGGTAACCAGCTCTAAATCATAGCCTAGGGCAGTGGCGGCAATCTGAAGGTCTGCATCGGGAAGGATAGCGCCTATATCTTCAAGGTGGGCACAGATTCTACCGAATATTTTGGCAATATCAGTGTCATAAGGGAGGACGGTGATTGCAGGAATAATACGTTTTTCTATATTGGATAGATGTCGTCCGCGGGCCTTCGAGCGGTAGGCCCCTTTGTACAATTCCCCTATCACAACGGCGCTTGTAAATTGTTCTTCGCGAGGCAGACTCATAAGCCATTGGATATATCCCTTTGCCGGCCGATGACGTAAGAGTTCTGAAATCGCATCCGTGTCAAACAGAAAGGCCATTGTCAGCTTCCTAGATTCGGCACGTCACGTTGTCCAACTCGACGAGAATCATCCAGGATCTTGGCCAGTTCCTCGGAGTCATCCCAACCACCTGCAATGCTAGCAAGTCCACTCTCTGGACCTGATTTTCTCAAACGCTCAAGGTGTTCAAGATCGTTGGGACGGACTAATGCGGCAACAGGCTTCCCATGTCTAGTTATAAGCACAGTCGAGCCCGCTTCAACCTGTCTGATGCATTCTGAGAATGTGGCTTTTGCTTCAGCCACCGATAAGTTCTTGCCCATATCTTGCCTCCATTTATGACCATTATGACCATTATGACCAAAATGTCAAGCTTTCAAATCAATCGCTGATCTTCTGAAGGCGGAAACATAGGTTCAAAAATAGAACAAAAATGCCCTTTCTCCCCAGAATACCTAGATTTGATCCGTATTTTCTAAGTGATTTTCAAGCATTGAACTATGCTATGAAGTGGCCTATAAATGAGAATGTCATAGGAATGCCTCGGGTCAACACGTAGTTTTCCTTGTAGCATTGTGGGTCCCATTTGATGTGGCGTACCGATAAGTGGGGATCTTCGAAAAGGCATTGGGCGCAAGGCTCATGGAGGATTATCTCAATTCTCGTGTCTCTTTACTGAAAGGTAAAATCAATGGTCAACGGATGGAAAGGTTTGGGACTTCGGCGTTGAAATGGAAACGGCACAACCTTACCAACTGGTTATCTCATCCACAACTCCAATTGCTCGAAAGGAGGACACGTTATGAGGAAGCGATGCCTGATTTCAATCTTGATTCTAGTAGTCATTGTGGCCTTTGCCACTGTAGCCTTAAGCACCGAATTCTGGGGTTCGGCCAAATCTAAGAAATACCATATACCTACATGCCGCTGGGCAAAGAAAATTAAGGAAGATAATCGGATTGTTTTCGCCAGCCCGGAAGATGCGGTCAAGGCGGGCTATGAACCATGCAAGACATGCAAACCACCCTTGGAATCACAAAAAGAATGAGAGGGAACGCAGACTAAACTCGAAAAGAGATTTAGTAGTTTCCAAAACCCATCCCGCTGCGCGGGGTGGGTTATTTTACCTTTGCGACTCTTCGAGTCTAGTGAGATATGCAATAGAACCCTTTTAGGATCATCAATCAAGCCGCCATTTCAAGTGATGGTAAGTGGCTTGCCTTAGAAATAATAAGTCAGCCAAAGGAAGGTGTTATCGGCGGGTTTGGCAATGAGATCCGTGCCTGTCAATTTGAAACCGCCGAATTCCGTTTCATTTCCTCCATAGTAGATGTTGGCTCCACAGGTGAGTTGAAGGTCCTGGGCAATATCCCAGGTAGCCCAGGGCTGTATAACACCCGAGGGATCTTCGAGGTTGTTGATCACTGTAAAAAAAATATTAAACAAAGGGTGCAGTTCCACCCTGATGTGGCCGCTAAGATAGGCCCGGCCCAGGACAAACAATTCACCCCTGTCAAGGCGTTCTGAGACTACCGGCATAATCAAGACAGCGGGGTAATCGTCATCACCCAACCCATTATAGTAAAACTCCACAAGACCATAAAAGTTTTTATCAAACCAGGCCCAAGAATAATCCACATTGGCAATCAGGCTCAGATAATCCTTCTCCTGGCTCTCCTCGTCTAGGAGGGTCCATGTGGCATCCAATCGCCAGGCTGCATCCGCCAGATATCCGGTACCGCCAATTCCTGCTACTGCATCTTTAAAGTGTTTGGCGGCCATGAAATCGAATTCCGTGGCGCCGACAGCAAAGTGAAACTTCCCAGCCAGAGAGCTTTGTTCACCTTCTACGTCGCTGGTGATTGGATTTCTTCTGGGGACATAGAGGAGTTGAAGGTCGCCCATGTCTTTGATCGAAAACTGAGTTAACACAAGATCGTCCCCTATCTTATAATCGCGCTCGATATCGGTCGGGGAAAATGGGTTAAACAGATCCATAGGATTAAAGACCAGGCCGTTGCCCCAGGTTATGGCCTGGCGGCCCACACGAATTGCTCCCCATTCAGGCTGGGCGGTAAAGGCCAGACGATCCAGTCGGTGGTAAAGGGTGTGTTCGTCATTCTCCGTGATGGTCTTGGTGAAATCAAAAAAGCGACGATCATCTTCAAGGGGGTGGCGGAGGAGTACACTGTCCCCGAATAAATCGGGAAAAAGCGCTTCGAGGTCTTTCCCCTTGCTCCGGGTATCTCCACCTGAGATCAGGGCTTCATAGTGGGTTTCAAGGTATCCAGAAGCACCAAAAAAAAGTGTGTTTTTGATTCGGACCTCAGCATTTCCGTCATAGAAGGTTCCCGTTCCAACGGGTTGGAAAATGGATTCATCGTCAACCCATGAGGCGGTGCCTCTTATTTTAATATCGCCTCCCCACTGCGCTTCAATGTTTTCGTACCAGGGGGTCGAGGAGGAGGGGGATTTCTCAGACGCAACAGAGGGTTCTTCCGGGGATTGGGACGAGGCCCGTAAATCTGCCGGGTTGAAGTGGACTATTAGAAGTATCGAGAAAAGAAAAGCAAAACTAATTTGCCTTAGTCTCATCATCTGCTACGCGACCGTCTTTTATTTGAATGAGTCTTCGGGCATACTCCATCACCATGTGATCGTGGGTTGAGAATATGAAAGTGACATTTCTTTTTTCATTCATTTCTTTCATCATCTCCAACAGCCCCTGCCCCGTCTTGGAATCCAGGTTGGCCGTAGGTTCATCAGCCAAGACTATCGAGGGATTCGAAACAATAGCGCGGGCAACCGCCACCCGTTGCTGCTGCCCGCCTGAAAGCTCTGAAGGTCGCCTGTCATATTTTCCCTCCAGGCCCACATCATCCAATGTGGCTTTTGCACGATTTCTCCGTTCCGTTGTGGGAATCCCCTGGAGCAGCATGACAAACTCCACGTTTTCTATTGCTGATAGGACCGGAATGAGATTATAGGCCTGAAAAACAAAGCCGACTTTCTGTAGCCGTAGTTGGGCCAACTGAGATTGGCTCATTTGATCCAGGTGTTCCCCGTCTAGGATGACGCTTCCGGCATCGGCTTCGTCCAAGCCGCCGACGATATTGAGCATGGTGGTTTTACCCGACCCCGAAGGTCCGGCTATGGCTACGAAACTCCCCTTTTCAATGGACAATGTAACGCCTTTGAGGGCTGGAATTTCCACGGTCCCCTGATGATAGGTTTTTGCGATGTCCTGACATTCCACGATGTTCATGGCTCACTCCTTGCTGATATTCCTAAATTTTCTAATCCCTGAATTCCTGAATTCCCCAATCCCTCAATTCCTTCTACGTATGTATCATGGCCTCGACCGGCGTGAACCTGGCGGCCTTGGCGGCCGGGTAGAGACTTACCAAGAGCCCCAATAAAAAGACCACGAGATTGGCTCCAAATAGGTCTTTGGCATGGAGTATCGGATAGATGATCCTGGTCATGCCTGCAAACTCCAATCCCTTTGAAAGCGCTGATAGGTCTATCCCTTCGCCGGCAAGGGCAAAAACACTCAGGAGACCCAATAGGTTTCCAATAAGCATGCCCAGGATTAGGAGAAAAAAGGATTCCGTAAGCACTTCTTTGATGATCCAAAAGGGTTTCATGCCCAAGGCCTTGAGCAAACCGAACTCCCTTATCCGTTCAAAAACCGCCATGAGGGTGGTGTTCACGATGCCAAAACCCATGGCAATAAAGACCACCAAAAACCACAAAAAGATAAAGGCATCATACATCCCAAGCACGGCTATGATGAAGGGCAGCAATTCCCGCCAGGTATGGATTTCATATCCCTCGGCCGGCAGAGCGGCGCGAAGGGACTGTGACACCGCTTCGGCCATTTGGTGAAGGGGCAGTAAAATGGAGATTTCAGAAATACCCCTTTCTAATTTGAGCATCTGCTGCGCGGCCGGCATGGTTACAAAGACGAAACGTTTTTCCGTGGCTTCCATTTCAGCACGGAAAATCCCCACAATGCGGAAGGCCCTGGAAGCGATTTCACGATCCGTATCCTGAGACATAAGCACCAGCTTCCGCCCAAGTTTTGTCTCGAACTTATCCACCAAGGCCTTTCCAACCACAATACCGAATTTATCATCGGGCTTAAGATAACGCCCCTCGGTTACCGCTTGTCCGATAAAGGATATTTGAGCTTCTTTTTCGGGCTCGGTTCCCACCAGGGTGACCCCCATGGAATGTCGTGCATTACTGGCAATGGCATTCACACGCACTCGGGCGGTCCACATGGACCCCGGCGGAAGATTATTTTTGAGGGCGTCAATAATCCGTTCCGCTTCGGTCATGCTGTTTTCAATGACTGGGTCGTTGCGAAAGCCGGTCTGATGCACCTGGATATGGCCTGTCAGTGTAGCAATGCCGTTCCTCACCATCTGATCGGCAATTCCACGCATCAGGGCGCCCAGGAAGATCATGCTCCAAACGCCAATGATGACCGCAGTCATGATGACCATGGTTCTTCGGGGGTTTCTCCAGATGTTGCGCCAGGCCAATTGGAAGTACATTTTTTCCTCTATCAGGCTGATGAAAAACATCCATCTACGGCGTTACCCTCATCCCTCGTCGTTGCGATGTACTGACATGTACGACTCACTCCTCGGGATTTCGTCCCGCCAAGCGGCGGGATAAATGTTTTTGATCAGCCTGCAACAACGTTAGATCCTTTTTAAGAACTTCATCTGAAATGATTTTTTAAATAGGATTTTCGGTTTCTGTCCGCTCGAATTCATGAATCGCTTATGCCATTTCCCTGATAATTTTCAATTGCCTCAATCCCTAAATTCCCCAATTCCTTAATCCCTCAATCCATAGAATTACACATTATACACCGAGGCCATGGCCTCGATGGGACGGAGTCGTCGGACCTTGAATGCCGGGTAAAGGGCTGTCAAAATGGTGATGACCAAGACAATGCCCGAGCCTACGGAAACCGAAAGCAGGGACAGTTGGGGAAACATCCGCTCCGGTAAGCCATACTGGCGCAGAAGATCGGAGGCCCCTGCGATGTGGATACCGTGAACCTGGAAATACCACGTGATCAAGCTGCCGGCGATGATCCCGATGAGCACGCCCAACCCGGTCATGCTTGCAGATTCGATCATGATGAGTTTGGTCAATCGACCCGGCGTCGTTCCGATGGCCATGAGAACGCCGAATTCCCGGGTTCGTTCAAAAATGGCCATGAGAAAAGTGTTTAAGATACTGAAAGCCACTACAATGATAAGGATAATGTAAAATATGAATCCGCTCACCAGATCCATCTGTATGGCCTCTACCAAACCCGGCATGAGTTCCATCCAATCCAGGGTCACCAACCGAACCTTGGCATCGAGGCCTTCTATACCGGAAGCCACGTCCCGCTTTATTTGCTGAACATGGTCGAGAGTCATGCCGTTAGTGACCACTTCATGGACGGCACCGTACATGGCGTAAACCTCTTGAAAGGTTTTTAGGGGAATTTGCATTGAACTGCGATCAAATTCGTCCTGCCCCGAGCCAAAAATCCCCTTTATTTTGACGACCGTCGCGGCGATCGATCCATCTCTTCCTTGCCCCAGTATGATCAACTCATCGCCCAGGTCCACCCGGAGATTTTTGGCCAGAAGCCTTCCAACCAACGCATGATTATCATCCTCGGGGGAAAGATAACTCCCCTTCCGAACCATGCTTTCCAGGGTGGATACATTTGCCTCTCCCATGGGGTCAATGCCAATCACAATAGCACCGTAGGTCCTCTCTTCCGATGAGACCAGGGAAAAGGCGTTGGCGCGAAAGGTGTAGGAGGCAACCCCTGCCGTCTTATCCAAAATGGCCCCCACAGAGGCTGGGTCGGGCACCACCAATCGCATGCTCCGTTTGTCCTGGTATCCTTTGGCCTGCACCTGAAGGTGTCCGGTGTGAATGCCTACCGCGGCATTGATCATGGCATCATAGGAGCCGAACTGCCATGACAACATAAAAACCAGGAGGGTACAGGCGAAAGAAATGGCCAGCATTGTCAGGATGGATCTCCTGGGATTGCGCCACATATTGCGCCAGGCCATCTTGACGTCTATGGATACCAAGGCACTTTACCTCCTGAGATTCCTCAAGGCCGACAGGGTGAAAAGACGATCCGACAGTTCATCCTTGTCCATGAACTCGAGTCCCCTGTAATTGAGCAGGGTGTACTCGTTCTCTACATCCGCCTTATGCATCTTCCATTTTTTTGGGAAGAGTCTGCCTCCCAGCATTTGTATATCAAAACCGGTCATGGCCTTCACGAGTTGGAGATCTTCATCATAGTATTCCTCGCTCAGGAGTATTCTATCCTCCCGGATCTTGAGCCTCTGCATACCCCAGACGACCGGGGCATCCGGTTTGGGCATGGATTTTATAATAAAGACCTTTTTGCCCTCATGGGTCTCTGTTCCAACGAACTCGTGGGTGTATTCTTCTATGATACTATCGGATTTTGCGAGATCATTATTTGAAAAGTCGGACCCCATCCAGGCTTGAGACATCATTGAGGGGGGCAGTTTAATGACGCGATTGACCTTGGGGTTGTAGGTCCACATCTCCCGACCCCTTTTAAGGGTCCCGTTCCCCTTATCTTTCGGAGGGGCGGTAATGGTAAAGATGCTGTCCCTTTGCCCCTTGGTCCAGGCCTTAATCGTCATGGTCCTTTTCCAGGAAGGGCGCTGTATGGTCATATCCACGGTGGCAATGGAGGCTTTTCCCCGATAGTAGTCAATGGCCGCCTGCACCAAGGTCTGCGGATCGAAGGCGAGGGTCTTTGCAGCGGAAAAAAGAATCACGCCAAACGTCAGGCCAAAGAGTGCGAGAGTCTTTCTTTGTAGAGTATGTTTATGAGACATTGGTTTGTTCCTCTTTAGACAGGCCCCTGAGGACAACGGTTACAAAATCCCTTGAGGCGGCCAGCGGATCAAAGCGTTCATCAAACCACGCCTGAAGAAGTAGGGCATCCCAGGTGCCAACCAGGGCCGCTGCAGTAGATTCCGGGTTCACATCGGATCTGAATTCACCCTGTTCGATTCCCTCCCGGATCAGACTCGAAACCAATCCACGGAACTCAGCATAACCGTTCCTAAAGGCTCCTTTGAATCGTTCGCGCATTTGTGATGAGTGGGATGCCGACCAGAATTCCATCATAAGGGAGAAAAGATCCAACATGTCGATCCAGGATTTCATGAGTGTTTCACCGAGAGCCCTTAGCCGTTCCGAGGCGGGTCCGCTCAAAGCTGAGAGCCCGATCTTTGCTTTTGACCCGGATTCATCCACGAGACGCTCGAATACAGCGAAGAAAAGGTCCTCTTTGCTTTTAAAATATCCGTAAATCGTACCCTTACCGATTTTCGCTTCCAGGGCTATATCCGCAACGACGGTTCCAAAAAAACCCTTTCGAGCGAACACCTTGGCGGCAGCTTTTAGAATAAGTGTTTTTTTGTCATTCCTGTTGGCTAAATTAGAAATCAAGTTCATAGATAATTCCGACCCATTGGTCATATTACATTATTTATTTTTTGTATAATCAATAATAAATAATAATAAAATCCGACCGACTGGTCAGTCATATAATAATAGTAGAAAGGTGAGTTGTCAAGGAGAAAAATCACAAATCAATTTCCGGAAAATATCGGAGATTTCCGGCAGGGAGTTAGAAATATGACGCTTTAAGACACTCACGCCAGATTTACCCCCCCTAATTTTGTAGAAATCTATCTGATCCCACCTTCAAGTGCACACAATCACTGAAGAATAGGTCAAGGGATGCTTTGGCATGAAATCTGCTTATAAAACGGTAACTTATTATCAGTTTTATGGAACAAAGTGGTAGCGGAAATCAGGAGATGATTAATAGGAATGGTGGGGGCCTCGGTTTTCGGGTCCAAAACTATATTAGGCTGAAAGAAAAAATAAATCCTAGATAGGGGAGGAATTAAGAAATGGCTTTATCCAGACGGGAGTTTTTTAAAGGCGTAGGCGCTGCCATCGGGGTGTTAGGCTTGCATGGCATGATGAAAAATCCCGAAGTGCACGCGGCCAAAAAGGCGCCGGTTAAAGAAGGCAAGGTGGGCGTCGAATGGTTGGGGCACGGCAGTTTTCTGTTTATCTCATGCACGGGAAAAAGGATCCTTTTTGATCCCTGGATCAGCACGAATCCCAAATGCCCGGGCAAGTACAGAAAAGATGGAAGCTTCGGAAAGGTCGATTTCATTTTGTGGACGCACGGTCATGTGGACCACTTTATGATCGAAGATGCCAAGGTCCTTGTGAGCACCTATAATCCCAAAATCATTGCGCCCTGGGAACTCAACTTTTTTATCAAATCTGAAGTCCCGGAGGCAAATTGTCAAACCTTTAATCTGGGCAACAAGGGATGCACATCCGATTTTGAGGGGATAAAGATCACCATGGTCGAGGCCTTTCACTCTGCGGGCGCACAGTTGACCGGTTTTCAGGGAACCAACCGTTTTGTGGGGGAGGCCGTGGGCTATATCATTGAGTTTGAGAACGGTCTGAAGTTGTATCATTCGGGAGACACCTCCCTCATGGGAGATATGAAATCGATTATCGGTGACTTCTATCAACCCGACATTGCCATTTTACCCATTGGAGGGGTGTTCACGATGGGGCCCGATGAAGCGGCCTATGCATGTAAACTCATCAGACCCAAGACGGTAATCCCGGAACACTACGGCACTTTCCCGGTACTTGTGCAGGACAGTGAGGGTTTTAAAAAGCAGGTTCGGAAAATGGCATCCAAGGTCAATGTCATAGATATCAATCCGGGGACGCCCATCGAAGTGTAGAAGTCTCAGGAAAGGGATCATGCAGGAACAGGCAAAAGAGGATAATTTACACATCAGGATCTCGATTCTTCACAAGATTATGCTCCATGTGATCATGGCGGTTTTTGTAGCGGTTGGCATAAACACCTATTTTTCTGTGAAGACCGAATTCAAGGTCCATAAGGAGGGTATGGTTCAAACGGGAAAGACCTTGGCCAAACACCTCGCTTCTGGGACGGAAAGTGCTTTCTGGTCGCTGAACTGGATCTTTGTAGAGAAACTTCTCCAGGAGACGGCTCAATCGACCGGAGGCGAAGTCATCAGCGCAAAAATAGTAAAGCCGAATGGGGAAGTTTATCTTGCGGACGACAAGAATCAATATGGATACATCGTCGATTCATCCCTCTTGGTTGATAAGGAAACGGTGTTTGAGGATCATTTTTTCAATGAAACCGGGGAGAAGGGAATTCTGTTGATCCATCCGATTGCAATCGGGAAGGATAAATGGTTTATTTTCTTGGGACTATCCATGGATCGCATCAGGAAAGCTCTTACCTCATTGATACGCTACAATGCCATGTGGGGAGGCATAATTCTCTTACTGGCCATCATCGTTTCGTTTTTTCTTTCGAGATCGATTTCCAGGCCTCTTATCAACCTATCAAAGGCTGCCAAAATCGTTACGGACGGGAACTGGACCCATAGCGTCGATGTCCATTCAAAGGATGAGGTGGGTCTTCTCAGTCAATCTTTCAATAGGATGATAGACGGCCTGAAACAGACCGAAGAGGCATTAAAAAAGTCAAAAGAGGAATTGGAGATCCGGGTCGAAGAAAGGACAGCGGAACTTGGCAAAACCAATAAGGAGCTTCGTTTCGAAATCGCGGAACGGAAAAGAACCGAAGAAGAATTAAAGAAGGCTTCCCTTGAGGCTGAAGAGGCCAATCAGGCCAAAAGCGATTTTCTGGCCAACATGAGCCACGAAATTAGAACCCCCCTGAACGGCATCATCGGCATGGCCGAACTGGCCATGGATACAGAGCTGGATGACGAGCAAAAGAATATTTTCCACACGATCAATTCAGAAGCCAACTCATTACTCGGGGTGATTAATGACATACTCGATGTTTCCAAGATTGAAGCAGGAAAGGTTGATCTCGAAACGATTCCCTTTGATTTGTGGTATCTCATTGAGGATGTGTCAAACAGCGTTGCCCATAGGGCAAAACAAAAAGGAATTGAATTTATTTCCTATTTGCCTCCGGATGTTCAAACGGAGCTTATCGGCGATCCAGGACGCCTCAGGCAGATACTGAAAAACCTCATAGACAATGCCCTGAAGTTTACAAAACAGGGAGAAATCTTCCTAAAGGCGGCGCCAGTGGAAAATCTCGGAGACCGTATCAGGATGCGGTTCTCAGTGAAGGACACGGGCATAGGTATACCAAAAGAAAAGCAACCCATGATTTTCGAGAGCTTCACCCAGGCAGATGGAACAACGAGCCGTAAATATGGTGGAACCGGGCTTGGAACCACCATATCAAAACAATTGGCTGAGCTTATGGAAGGTGAAATGGGGCTTGAAAGCGAAGCGGGAAAAGGAAGCACCTTTTGGTTTACGGCTTTCTTCACAAAACAAGAAGAAACAAGACAAAGGGCCTCGATAATCAAATTGGATCTGGATGGATTAAAGGTATTGGTGGTTGACGATAATAGGACGAACAGGTTCATTTTGAAAGAATATCTAGGGCACTGGGGATGCAAGACGGTAGAAGCCGCAGGTGGAAAAGAAGGACTTTCTCTTGTGAGGGAATCTGTTGCATCGGGTAAATCCTTTGACCTTGTAATTACGGATTCTCAAATGCCCGAAATGGACGGCTTTGATCTTGCGAGGGAGATCAGGACCGAAGAACCGCTAAACAGCATACCGATCATCATGCTGACTTCGGCCGGAAAATTTGGAGATGGGAGTTGCTGTAAAGAAATCGGCATTCAGGGGTATTTGACCAAGCCCATGAAGCAGATCGACCTTAAAAAGGCGGTCGAGTCTGTCCTTGGGCTCGCAAAGAATGATGAATCCGAGACGATTTCAGATCTGGTAACCAGGCACTCATTGGCTGAAGAGAATAGAAGAAACGCTCAGATCTTTCTGGCCGAAGATTACCCCACCAATCAACAGGTGGCCCTGAGACACCTCCAAGGCGCAGGGTATCAGGTTGACCTTGCTGAAAACGGTGATCAGGCGGTCGAGGTTTTTAAGCGGAAACAGTACGATATGATATTGATGGATATACAGATGCCAAACATGGACGGATATGAGGCAACCAGACAGATTAGGGCACTGGAAGAAAAGTTCAGTCAGAAAGGCGATGAAAAGACGTTGAAAAGACTTGCCCGGATTCCAATCATCGCCATGACGGCACACGCCATCAAGGGCTACAAGGAGAAATGCATTGAAGCGGGCATGGGCGACTATATATCAAAACCCCTCAGAAGAAAGCAACTGCTGGCCATGGTTGATAAATGGATAATGCCATCTTCCTTATCAGAAAACGGTCAGGATCAACCCCCCCAGGTCTACGCCGCTAAAGCCTAGATTTCCCCCACAATCCGAGGAGTTTCAAAAGCACCAGGGATATGGACATGATGCCCACATAAACCAGGACCGTCATCCCAAGCCCCCAATTCCACCAGAGGGGCGCATTCACAAGGATGGTGCAAATTCCGATGATGGGCAGCACAAAAATGTTCATCACACCGATTTCGACCGCCACCGGTGTCTTAAAATCCGGATCCACAATCCGGAGCAACAAGAGTCCCGAAGAAACGGTTCCCGTCACAGTCCCGTATATGGCAACCATTCTCTCAAGATTGAAAGACCAGACTCTCTTTCCAAGATAGATGACAACAAGGGTGGTGACCAATCCGTTACTGAGGGCAATGATCAGGATTGGAAGCAAATACTTCCATATTACCAGTGTCTGTATGGAAGCCACCGTGGCCACAATCAGGAAATCGACGGCCCACCCGGTAATCCTCCTTTGGACGCCCGGGTTGACCAGGTGATTAAGCCCTATCTTTTTCAGAAGCAAACTCAAAAGGATGGCTGCGCCCAAGCCAAAGAAAAAGAAGAAACCCCACAACATCTTAGCCACATCCGGCGAAAAGGCCATCCCGAGGACCTTAACAAACAGATATGTGATCACATAAATAAATCCGATAAGGGCCATTTGAAAGGCGAGGGTTTCGATGTTCCCGGAATGCATGGTGAGCTCCCCCGCGGATACCCCTTTTTGGGTTTTCGGAACAATGCCGGTCAGTACATCCTGCGGCAAGGACTTGGGCGCGTAGACCGAATAACCCTTTCTGATCCCCCAGTTAGCGAGGGGTACTCCTACGAAAAAGGAAAAGAAAAAGCCGATGGCGGCAAAGGCAAGCCCAATCGTTGCACCATGTTCGAAACCAAGACCCTCCCAAACCTTGCCAAATGACAATGCCTGGCCGGGTCCTTCGTTAAAACCGAGAGGGGCAAGGAAACCGAAGGTAGGGAAAAGTTTGAATCCCAAGAACCCCAGAAGGATGATAAGCAGACCCCCAAGTGCCGCCTGTATAGGAAATGTCACCCCCTGCACAAGGGCCATCCATGAAGGTCCTTTCAGCATCTCTTTCCCGGAAGCTTGTTTACCTTGTGCGTCATTGTCCCGGGTCAAACCGACCGAAATAAAGGAGAGGTTGAAAAAATGATAGGCAAAGGTTTCAAGGTTGGAGACTTCAAGGGGGACGAGCCCCGTGTTAATGAGCAACAAGCCCAGGACCCCGCCAATGAGGCAACTGGGAAAGAGGTATTTCTGGAAAATGCCGATCTTTACCCGGAGGAAAACGCCCAGGAGGAGCATGATGGAAAGAAAGCCGAAAACGAGCAGCGGTTCGAAGGGAAAGGGGGTGTCCATGTTAGTTCCTCCAATCTATGAGAGATGTGGTTTGTGGGGCTCGGCATTTTGCCCTTTATTCACGATGCCGAAAGAGATCGTTGACGAATTCAACCAAAAGCCTTTCACGAAAGGCTGGGGGGAGGATATTGAGAACCTCATTGATTTCGGCCATTCTATCGGGCAGCAGCCCATTTTGCACCCCTGCCATGCCCAACATCTGCGCGACGGTTTCATCAGGGATGTCAGAGGCATCCATCGCGGGGAGTCCTGCGCCAAGGGCGGCTGCGAGCTGTCCCGATTCCATAGACTTGGCCTTGTCTACGCATTGCTCCAGATCGGCCAGAAAGTTCTCTACCCATTCCACATTGGATACAGTGATTGATAGGTGGATGTTTTCCTTTGAGTTGTCGAAGGTGAGTGCGGGTTGAATGTACCATCCCCGGCTGTTCATCTCGTCAATGATATGAAAAACGTTGACCGTGTCTGACGTAAAAGACAACAGACTCATGTCCGGTTCTGTCATGAGACGCAGGTCTTTTATCCCTTTTAGACCTTCCACGATACGGCGGGTGGCATCGAGTTTCTTCTTGGCAATTTCCAGGTAGCCACCATCTCCTATGAAGTTGAGTACCGCCCAGGCAGCGGCCATAGGCCCTCCCGATTTGCTGCTTTGAACGGCATTATTGATCATCGTGTAACCGGTCCACTGGGAGCAGGCGAAGATTTGATGCTTTCGAAGGTCTTTGTTGCGATAGAGCACCAGGGAGGCGCCCTTGGGCGTGTAGGCATATTTATGAAGGTCCATGCTAATGGAGGTCACCCCGGCAACACTCAAATCGAAATCCGGCGCGGGCGCGCCCAATCTTTTGAAGTATGGCAGCATGAAGCCACCCACACAAGCATCGCAGTGGAACAAAAGATTGTTCTCCACGGCCAATTCTCCCAAATCCCTGATGGGGTCAACGACGCCATGGGCATAGGATGGCGCAGATCCCACAAGGAGTATCGTGTTCGGGGTGATGGCGTCTTTTACGAGCGCGGGATCGGCCCTAAAGGTTTCAGGATTTACCGAAACCTGAATCGCCTTGATTTGTAAATACTGGGCCGACTTATGAAAGGCGGCATGGGCCGTAGAAGGCAGGATCATTTCAGGTTGCCGGATTTCGGGTTTGTGTTTGCGACAGTAATCCCTGGCCGCCTTTACGGCGAGGATGATGCTTTCGGTACCGCCGGATGTGAAGTTCCCGACAACGTTTTCATCGCCACCCAGATGTTGGGCGGCCATGGCCACAAGTTCATTCTCAAGACGAAGGAGGCTTGGAAAAACCGTGAAGTCCAAACCGTTCTCCGTGAGGAACAGGGAATAGGCCTCCTTGCCCACCTCCATGGCCTCTTTGCCGGGATCGACGATATACCCAAACCCTTTTCCTGATCGCCAATTAAAGTCCTTTGAACGAAAAGACTCTAACCTCTCGAATATCTCTTCTTTTTTCAATCCCCTTTTGGATATCTGCATAGCACGAACCTCCTGAACAAAGGCTGAGACCTCTGTAAAACGTCCCCTTTTGCCCAATTTCCGTGTCAGGCTCAAATTTCAATCCTCAAAATACTCAATGTATTCCTGTGGTTAAAATCTTCACCTTCCTTGAACTTGAACAAAATTGGGCATTTTTCAAAGGTCTCAGGCTCTATACCATTAAGGCCGAATTTTTTGAACCATTTATGATACAGGTTCAGGAATTTGGACAACAGTCTGCAAAGGAATAATGTGTGGTAGTTTTGGTTTAAGGGAGGGGAGAAGATGTTTATTCAGGAAAAATGCGCTTTAGGTCTTCATAAACCAAAGCAGATAAACTATTCAGCAGTTCGTGAAATATGTCCGCATCAACCTTGGCCTGCTTAGCCATGTCCTCTTTTTCGCGACAAAGGTCCTTGCCGTTGGTGACGGTCTCTTTGAGTTTGTCGGCGATTGCCGAAGGGTCGAGGTCATCAGAGACTGTTACCCTATCCATAAGGGCCGCGGACACTTTCGTTATAAGCTCCATTTGAAAATTTGAGCCACCGGGTATGATGCGATCCTCAAGATCGTGGTATTTTACGGCGTCACAGATGTCTTGAGACAATTGAAACCGTTTCAACACAAGCCCTCCAATTTCGCCATGGCTAAGACCGATGATCCTTCGTTCCGCATCGCAGGGGATCACGTTCTCAGAGGACTTTAGAACGTTGATTTTCTCCTGTTCTTCTTCAAAATATAGGGCGATGATCAGTTCACCAATGTTATGGAGCATGGATACCGTAAACAGCTCGGCTGGATCGCTATAATCAAGTATCTCTCCTAATGCCCTGGAGATTACGGCACACGCCTGGGCATTCTTTTGAAATGAATCAAAATTGAAGCCCGTTTTCTCGGAATATTTGGAGAAATGGTCAATGAGTACGGACATGGCGAGAATCTGTTTCATCCCGCTATACCCAAGGACCCTCACGGCATAGTCAATAGTTCTTACCTCGGTCCCGTAATAGGCCGAATTGGCCATATTGAGAAACTTGGCCGCAACTTCCGGAGAAAGCTTCTCAACGATCTGTTGAAAATTACTGTCGAGATTATTCAACAGGGACAAAATCTCAAGGACGGCAACATCCACCAAGGGAAGGTCTTGGATCTTATCCTCAATGTTGCGTATGGTGTGATTCTCTGCCAAGGGTTGGACCTGGAAATAAGGGTGTTTGAGAGCCTCTAAGGTATCTCCTATTGTGATATCAGCTTCTCAATCTTCCTTTGGAGTTCCACAAATTTATAGGGCTTTACCACGTAATCATTAGCACCCACTTCGATTCCTTTTAGTATGTCTTTTTTTTGGGCTTTCGCAGTCAAGAATATAATGGGGATTTGTTTCATATCTTTCGAGGCCCGGAGCCGTTTGATGACTTCGTAACCATCCATTTTGGGCATCATAATATCCAAAATAATCAGATCCAATGGCTTATTACTGGTGGCGTATTTAATGGCTTCCATTCCGTCCCCGGCCAGAACAACATCGTAGCCCTCCCTTCGAAGGCTAAAACGCAGAATATCTCTGATTTGCCGCATGTCGTCCACTACAAGGACCGTTTTCTTTTCATTCATTTCAGTTATCCTCAATCGTTCTCAAGAGGTAATAACAGGGTAAAGGTCGATCCTTTGCCGAGTTCGCTGTTTACAGAGATTTCTCCAGCGTGGGAATCGATGATATGCTTCACGATCGGCAATCCTAACCCGGTTCCTGGTATCTCATAATTGTCTGAATTGTCGACTCGATAGAATTTTTCAAAAACGCGATCGAGGTCTTCTCTAGGGATGCCTATTCCTTGATCGGAGACGAGGCATCTCAGCATATTACTATAGACCTCTGCCTGTATGCGAATCTCTCCCCCATTTGGTGAGAACTTGATGGCGTTGGTTATGAGATTTAAGAAAACCTGAAACATCTTGTCGGTGTCCGCCATAAAATTAGGCAGGGAGGGAGGGATATCCACCACCAGCTCGTGTGTCTCTCCGAGATCAGCGAGTTTAGCCAAAACAGATTGAATGACTTCGGATAGGGCAACGGGACTGGGCTCTATTTCAAACCTACCGGATTCAATCCGTGAAATGTCTAAAAGGTCGCTTACAAGATCGGTCAATCTATCCGTTTCGCTGTTGACGACCGTAAGGAAGTCTTTTTGTGTCTGGTGGTCGTCGGGGGCAACCTGATCGAGCAATGCCTCTACATAGGACTTGATGATACTAAGGGGCGTTCTCAACTCGTGTGAGACATTGGATACAAATTCGCTCTTCATTTCATCCAACTGCCTCAACCTCTCGAGTTCCTTTGAAGCGGACATATTCCGAAGAACGATGATGATTCCTATTCGATGGCCATTGTCGTCAAGCAGGAGCGAGGAGTTGATGCCCAGTGGAATGCTGAAGTTTTCGCTAGGAAAGTACTCGAAGAGGGCCTCAAAGGTAAAACCATCCCTAATGGCCCTTTTCTTTTCTTTGTCGATCATTTCGACCAGAGCACTATTTAAAACCTCTTTAAAATCGGCCCCTATCACATCGGCAGAAGGAAGTGCGAGCATAGCCGTGGCATTTTTATTTATATGGGTGATTTTGTCTCCCATATCGATGGTGATGATGCCGTTATTGATATTCTCCAGTATGTTTTGGATATAGTCTTTTGATCGACACAACTCCGAGTAAAGTTCTTGATTTTCCAATGCAATGCCCGCCTGGCTTGCGACGAAAGAAAGGAGTTTCACGTTTGCCGGGGTAAATATGTTTTGTTTCGGGTCGGAAAAAGTCAACAAAAAGCCCGGACTCTTCTTGATCCCCTGAAGAGGAAGAATCGTCACAAAGTCTTTGCTCTCTGGTGTTGGGTCTTTCAAGAATGAAGTGTGGGTCCATCTGCCCTCTTCAAGGACCCATTTTACTACGTCATCATCTAATTCATAATTCTCCAGCTCACGACCTGACAAGCCTCGCGATTCAACGATTCTGTATGTGCCTGCGTCCTCCTGGTAAAGGTATAGAATACAGGCATGGTAGTTGATGATTTCCTTGACCAGGTCGAGAAACATGTCAAGGATCTGCTTCAGATCGAATTTCGAAATAAGTTGCTTGCTTATGTCCTGGAGCATGGTAAGCAGACCGATTTCCTCGGTCAGATCGGAAATGGTCTGTTGCAGGAAAAGACTGTCCTTTTGATATGACAAAAGTTTCATCTAAAAACACCAATCATTAATTCACAAAAGAGAGAAAAGAAATAGCACTCAAAACGCCCTGTTCAATTTCTGAGAACAGATCTTGTAAGGTCTCCTTGCCCATATTCAATAGTTTCCAGGAATCTTCATTTATGCCCGGTATCTTCCTATCCCCGCCGTTTCCAAGACCGATTGCTCTACATAGGATGTCAGCAATATGAACGATGGCGGCTACCCTCATGGATTCATTGGCCGATAATGGCGAATGGTGATGGCGTATGCCTTTTATTAATGCAGGTGGCAAATTCCATTTGTCGGCTACCATGGCGCCAACTTCAGCATGGTCTGCGCCAAAGATTTTTTCTTCCGCATCCTTCAAAAGGGTTTCTTTTGCCTTTGCCTGATGCACGGCTAATGCAAATTCCTTGGTGAAGTAACCGTCCAGGACAATCTTGCCCAAATCGTGTAGCAGTCCCCAAAGGAAGGCCTCTTCGGCGTTTTTGATGCCTATTCTTTTTGCAATGAGTTTTGATGCGACCCCGCAGGCCAGGGAATGTTTCCAGAACTCTTCGCGGTTGAAGGAGCCGTTGTTGCCCTTTGATGGCAGAACATCAACAATTGAGGCCGTAAGAACCAGATTCCTAATATTGGCGAAACCAAGCACGACGATAGAAGAATGGATCGTGGTAATCTTTCGAGGGAAACCATAAAAGGGGGAGTTCGCAACGCTCAAAACCTTCGAGGCCAGGGCCGGGTCCTGGGAGATGGCCTCACCCACCTGAAGGGCAGAGGACTTGGGATTGTGGGTCAACTGCAAAACGTTGTTTGCCACAACAGGAAGGGTTGAAAGGCTCTTTATCTTTGATAATTTATCTTTGTATCTACTTCGAATCATCAATTTGGCCTTTTTGCATGAGATATTTTTTTGCGGCTGCCATGAGTTCTTCCATAATGGGGTTTCCCCTCACATCGGAAAACCGCCTCTCCAACTCTTCACTCGTGGTTTCTGGAAAAATATCATGATCCGCTTTCGGCGCTGTTTGAGCCATAGACGACCTCAAAAGTAACCAAATCCGTGTCGGTTACCCTATATTTCTCAAGATATTCGACAATTCCGGGTAAGATGCGTTAAGCCTGAGAAATGGGCCGCAATAAAGCTTCGGCATGCTCGATCCAACCCATTGAAATCTCCGGAAAAGACTGCCATTTGAATTATAAGCAAATGCTATGCCATATCTCCCATGAAGATTGATAAGGGACATTGATTCAGATGCACAAAGGGCGGTCATTGGGGAGGACATGAGAAGGGCATGAAAAAGAATTCATGATGAATCAACTTAGGCTACTGGGTGTTATTTAATGATTACATTGGGTTAAGTTAGAAATCGTTAGAATATCGGCCCTTGACATACCTGAAAAAATCTTCTTAAAAGAGACGTTATATTATAGATATGGAATTGGAGGGCCCCACATGCCCTTGAAGGTCGGCCCGAAAACTTGATTCATCGTTTCCTATGGTTAATTTAACCTTCAGATTTGACCGAACAGCGTCCGAGGATTTATCAAATGTTTGAAATTCGGTTTCAAGTAGACAGCGAAAATGAGAGGTAGACCAATGAGGTTTCAAAAAACCCTTATGGTGGGGATATTGATTTTAACCCTTTTTTCAGTATCCTACGCCGGCGATTCGACATCAAAGATCAGTTTGGATGTCAAAGAGTTCACCCTGAAGAACGGGATGCTTTTCCTGGTGGTGGAGCGTCCTTCGACACCACAAGTGGCATGTCGAATTGCAATCCGTGCCGGTTCCGCCCTGGAAGACACGGGGGGGACGGGTATCGCCCATTTGCTTGAGCACATGATGTTTAAGGGGACCAGGAATTTCGGCACCTCTGATTTTAATAGAGATCAAGAGCTTCAGGAAAAAATTGAGGCCGCCTATCAGGTTATCCTCAAGGAGAAGGCCAAACGGGAACCGAACCCTACTCTCATCAGATTGAAAGAACAGGAGATGGAGGCACTTCGAGTTGAAGTACAGAAAATATATGTGTCCCAAGCATTCTCCTCCCAGCTTAGCAGAAACGGCGCAGTGGGTATCAATGCTTTCACATCAAAGGATGAAACCCAATACATGACATCTGTACCATCAGACATGCTTGAGCAGTGGTTCTCGATCACAAGCGAACAGCTTTTCGAACCTTCCTGGAGGGAGTTCTATGTAGAAAAATCGGTCGTACAGCGTGAATGGGCCTTTCGATACATCAATAACCCGGGAGGCGCTGCCTGGCTCGATCTAAATGCAACGGCCTATACCGCCCATCCTTACCGAAACCCCACCATCGGTTGGAAATCGGATATGGAAAACTTCAACACCCGGGATGCCATGGCGTTCCACGCACAGTACTACAATCCTAAAAATGCAGTCTGTGTGCTCGTGGGCGACGTGACATTAGAGGACGCGAGAAGACTCGCAAGGGTCTATTTTGAAAGGTATCCGACCGGCAGTCGCGCGCCTGAACATGTCACAAAGGAACCACCCCAGAAGGGACCACGCAGAAGTGTGCGCCACCTCAAAGGCGCTCGTACACCCCTCCTAAGACTCGGCTTCCATGGCGCCCGAATGGGAACCGAGGATTTCTATGCGCTCGATGCCATGACAATGGTCCTGAGCCATGGCAGAGGCGCCCGCATGACCCAAAACATTATCAATAAAGGGCTTGCGGTTCAGGCCTGGGCCTATAACCCGGATAATCGGTATGGCGGTATGATCATATTGGGCGGATCTCCCAAGGAACCCGATCTAAACATAAAAGAAGGTGTTTCAGTTGAAGAGACAAGAGGGGACTATATAAAGGGCTGTGAAGAGCTTGAAGCTTTATTGCTGGCGGAGGTGAACAGGCTCAAAAAGGATTTGGTCTCGGTGCGCGAGCTAGAGAGGATTAAAAAACTCAACCAGAGGGGTTATTTAGACCGAATGCGCAGCAATGAGCAACTCGCAGGTACCCTTGCAACCCTTGAAGTTCGCGTGGGTTGGCAGTACATCAATGAATACCTTGATAGGATTTCAAAAGTAACGCCTGAAGACATAAGACGTGTGGCTCGAAAATATATGCAGCCAGGAAACAGCACGACCGTGTTCGTCATACCGGGCGGAAAGCCTGATCGTCCACCGGAGCCCTATAAAGAGACGAGATCAATCAGCGGATCGGTTGCAGCTAAAATGACGGCTCCCGAGACCTTTGAGAATCACAGCATCTATACCACCCATGAGGACTGGAAGCATCCCATGTCTTTCACTAGGGTCCCTCGGAAAATTGAATACCCAAAAGCAAAGACTGCACAAATCGGAGGTGCCAAGGTTTTCTATTTGCCGGATCGAGACCTGCCCCTCATAGATTTGGTTATCCTGGTTCGGGCCGGCGATGTGGATGTTGAGGAACATAAGCTCGGATTAACGGACATACTGAACGGAACAATCGTTCGGGGGGGGACGGATAAATACACACCATCTGAATTGGCCATGCTTCTGGACGAGAATGCGATACAATTGTCTGTAAGCGTAGGCGAAGAGGAGTCGGCTGTTAGGCTATCGGTCATGAAAGAAGACTGGGAGAGGGGATTGAAGCTCCTTGAAGAGGTGCTATTAAGGCCAAGATTCGATCCACAGATACTTGAAACCGCAAAACAGCAAGCCTTGACGTCCTTAAGACGCCAGGGCGGGGATGCGAGGGCTGTAAGCGGCAGGGAGTTGATTTTATGGCACTTTAAAGGCCACCCTTACGGTCGCGATCCTTTAGGGGGCCTAAAGACGATTCCAAACATCACAAAAGATGAGCTCAAGAGTTTCCTGGAGAGCTATTTTGTCCCATCAAACATGATCGTCGCCATTTCTGGGGATATAGACAGGGTGCAGGCCATAGAGGGTTTGACGGGATTCCTTGAAGGGCTCAAGAAGGGGTATGAAGGTGTTACACCGGAAAGACAACTTGATGATCCACCCTTGACACCACCGGTCCTTGCTTTGATTCACAAACCCGGTCAAGTGCAATCCCAGGTTAGGCTGGCCTTTCGAAGCATAAAACGAACCCATCCCGATTACTGGAAACTGGGCCTTCTCATGCAAGTGCTCGGGGGCAATGATTCCCTGATGCACAAAAAATTAAGGGATGATCTGGGTCTCGTCTATTCTACCTGGTTTTTTCAAACCTACAAATGGCAAGCCGGCATGCTTATAGGGTATGTCGGCTGCAAGGCCGATAAGACCGTTGAGGCCATCCGAGAGACCATCAACATCATAAGGGCGCTGCGAAAGGAGGTTCCGGAAGGGGAATTGGAGTTGAAACGATTGGATACGCTTAACAGTTTTGTTTTTACCGTGGACTCTCCAGTTGAACTCGTGGAGACTTATGCTCGTTATTCCCTGCGCCGTGAGCCTTTGGATACTCTTGGGAGCATTCAGGATGCCTATATCAGGGCGACGAAGGAAGAGGTCACGAATTTGGCGGAAAATTTTCTAGATCCCCGAAATATTCAGATCGTTATTGTCGCAGACAAGGAAACCAGGATAAAGACAAGGGAAGGGAAAGAGGTCACTTTGGAATCGGATCTTAAAACGCTCTCAGAACAACTAGCCCTGACCTATAAAGAGCTTCCCTTGCGGTGAGGGTGGCTTTTGTTCGGAGTGTTTTTGAAATGGCAAACATGCCGAGAGTATGTTAAGGTGGCCTGCGATTCTCAAGGGTTTTATGGAAGGATATCGGCGGGGAATTTGCCCGTCAGTTTCATATAAAGGAGGTGTTGCATGGAAGGTATTGCGAGGAAGATAGGAATTGGAATCGTCATGATTGTGCCTACATTTGTGGGCGCCGGCGCCCTCTGGAGCATCGTCCACAGCTATGTCTTGACCGCTATTTGGGTTGTTGTGATGGCCGGGCTGTGTGGCGGGGTTATAACCGGCAGATTGTTCGGCGTCAAAGCATAAAGGTGCCGGAGCGCGAAAGAGAATTTGCGCATCCGGAAAATGCCCTTAAAATATGATGAAGACATGAATAATAGAGGAAATGCAAATGACTGAGGAAAAATTGCAGGAACAGGTCGAAAAAGACGAGAAAACGAAGAAGAAGGAAGAAGAGGCGTTGCCCTTTTGCACCACGGCGCCGAGTGCGGAACATTCCAGGGGTGATGAAATGGACGAGCCCTGCGATGACTTTCGTTCCGGGGATGATGAATAGGCTTCGGACGCCGCTCTCCATTTCCGGGCATGGCACACAACGAACTTCCCATACCCCATCACTTCGATCCGCAAAAAGTCGGCTCTTTATGGCCGGTACCCTATCAAGCGCGGGCGGAAGATGCCGGAAATTGGGCTCAGGAATATGAGATACCCCCTGCCGCGAGGGACCGATTCAGGATCTGCCTGGTTGCTGTTGATGTACAGAACACATTCTGTATACCGGGCTACGAGTTGTTTGTTGGAGGGCTTTCAGGCACTGGAGCCGTCGACGACAATATAAGGCTTTGTCAGTTCATCTATAGGAATCTGGACGTGATTCATCAGATCGCACCGACGATGGACACGCACCAGGCCATACAGATTTTTCACTCAATATTTCTGGTCAACGATAAAGGAGAACATCCCCCACCCTTTACTCTCATCTCAGATGAAGAAATCGAGAAGGGGCAATGGAAGATCAATCCACAAATCTGCCCCGGCCTCGAAATCACGGATTCATACGGTCACGAGTACCTTCTCCATTACACCAGGCAGCTTAAAAAGGGCGGCAAATACGACCTGACGATTTGGCCTTATCATGCCATGTTGGGTGGCATCGGCCATGCCCTGGTGCCTGCCTTTGAAGAAGCAATGTTTTTCCACAGTATCGCACGTCATAACCAATCCAATTTCCAAATCAAAGGAGGGAATCCCTTTACCGAGCATTACTCCGTATTGGGACCTGAGGTTTTGGAGGATTTCAAAGGAAAGAGAATCGAAGAAAGGAATGTCGCATTCATCACGCATTTACTCGCCTATGATGCCGTGATTATCGCAGGGCAGGCCAAGAGTCACTGTGTGGCCTGGACTATCGACGATTTACTTGACAACATCCGCGCACAAGATGCGAAGTTGGCCGAGAAGGTCTTCCTGCTGGAAGATTGCACCTCTCCGGTGGTTGTTCCAGGCGTGATGGACTATGGGGATCAAGCCGATGAGGCTTTTGAGAGGTTTTCGAGGGCGGGCATGCGTGTCGTCCATTCGACCGATCCCATAAATAGCTGGCCGGGAATCGAACTTTAGGTTGCCAAAATCTTCAAACCCTCTCCGAATCCGACTGCCTTATCATCTAGGAAAAATCTTGACGTTTTCTTTTCCGCTTCTCATCGAAGGAAATCCCTGCCTGAATCATAGTTTCTTGTCATCATGTTACTTCTGTCAATTTAGGCAGGTAGATGAGCAAATTGGAACATGGGATAAGGGCAGATCTGACCCCTTCTCAGACTGACTATCGGGTAGATACATGTCATGGTAATGATTCTTTTTAGCCGGCAAGGCTATAAGCGAACTTTTCAAAAATTTCTTTTCGGAATTTACCTTCAATAACATCTTTTTTAATGATCTTCAGGGCATCATAGGGTGCCATAGCACTGCGATAGGGTCTATCATCATTTGTTAGGGCCTCATAACAATCGATAATTCCTATTATCAGGGATATATTGGATATATTGCCGCTACCGTTTGGATAACCGCTTCCATCCAATTTTTCATGATGCTCCAACGCACTTACAGGAATTTCTTTGAAGTTAAAGTTACAAGCTTTAAGAATATTATGTCCTGTCATGCTATGGGATTTCATTTGCTCAAATTCTTCTCGGGTCAATTTTCTCGGGGCTGTCAGGATTTCAGGATCAACTTTGGTTTTTCCAACATCATGCAACAAGGCAGCCAGCCCAAGCGTTTTTAGTTCGGGTTTTGGAAAATTCAAAGAAACCCCAAAGCCAAGGGCAAATGTCATAACGTTAATCGAGTGCATGATTGTTGAGTAGTCCGTAGTCGAAACCGCTAAAAGGCTATTTATCACATCCGAATCAGCCGTATATTCCGTTAATATGTCCATCGTGTCTGAAACGCCCTCTAAACTACCGCTTCGGGGCTCCGTTAATGTTTCCTCCATGATGACTGTAAGGGTTTCCTTTATTTTTGTTGGACTGCCCGATTGGATATCTGTTTCAAGCTGGAGGTTAAAAGCCTCTTGTGCCTCCTGAATCCCATTTATCTTATCCGCCTTTGAAATATATAGCGTTTCAGGGTGCAGGCCCTCACTCAAACGCATCTCTCCAAGGGTTATTCCGGGTGGCTTATAGAGGACAAATTTGTTTTCTTCAGTTTGGGTATAAAGAGGAACAGATCTGTAGAAATGATATTGTGATTTTCTTGCTTTTATATAGTTAGAGGACATAATACGCCCTTGTCTCAAGATAGAGCAGTGAAAGGGTTGTGATTTCTATCATTGAAGAAGTTTCCGAAGAAAAACTTTTCCGCCCATAGGGTATCTATTTTTGTATCGGCAGGGGATGAGAAATCTTGAATCGGTATGCCCGCAAAAAGGCGCTTAAAAACGGGGCCGTGCTGATGGGAAGGCTAAAGGTATTTAAAAAGGAATCTATTTCTTAATGGTGAGGTGTTTTTCCTCTTATCTTTCCCTTTAATGGGTGACCTCTTTACCTTTATAAGCAAAGCTTGATAGTCTCAGGATGACTATCGGATATGATACATTTCATTATGATGATTCATTAACCGGCCAAGTTATGAGCAAGTCTCTCAAAAGCTTCTTTTCGGAATTTGCCATCAACAACATCTTTTTTGATTATCTTCAGGGCATCAAAGGGTGCCATAGCGCTGCGATAGGGTCTATCATCATTTGTTAAAGCCTCATAGCAATCGATAATTCCTATAATCTGGGATATATCGGATATATTGTTGTTACCGTTTGGATACCCACTTTTGTCCAATTTTTCATGATGCTCCAATGCACATATACGAATCTCTCTGGACTCAAATTTACATGCTTCAAGAATATTATGTCCAATCAGGCTATGGGATTTCATTTGCTCAAATTCTTCTCGGGTCAATTTTCTCGGGGCTGTCAGGATTTCAGGATCAACTTTGGTTTTTCCAACATCATGCAATAAAGCCGCCAGTCCAAGCGTTTTTAGGTCGGGTTTTGAATAATTGAAAGAGACTCCAAAGCCAAGGGCAAATGTCATAACGTTAATCGAGTGCATGATTGTAGAGTAGTCCGTAGTTGAAACTGCTAAAAGGTTTTTTATCACATCCGATTCAGCCGTATATTCCGTTAATATGTCCATCGTGTCCGAAACGCCTTCTAAACTGCCACTTCGGGGCTCCGTTAATGTTTCCTCCATTATGACTGTAAGGGTTTCTTTTATTTTTTCAGGACTGCCCGATTGGATATCTGATTCCAGCTTGTGGTTAAATGCCTCTTGTGCCTCCTGAATCCCGCTTATCTTATCCCCTTTTGACATATATAGCATTTCAGGGTGCAGGCCTTCACTCAAACGCATCTCTCCAAGGGTTATTCCGGGTGGCTTATAGAGGACATGTTTGTTTTCTTTAGTTTTGGTATACAGAGGAACAGATCTGTAAAAATGATATTGTGATTTCCTTGCCTTTATATAGTTAGAAGACATAATACGCCTTTGTCTCAAGATAGAGCAGTGAAAAGATATTGATTTCTTTATTGAAAAAGTTTCCGAAGAATAACACTTCCGCCTATAAGGTATCTATATTTGTATCGGCAGGGGATGAGAAATCTTAAATCGGTATTTGCGCAAAAAGGGGAGAACCTATGATGAATTCACGTTGTCTTTTTTCTAAGAAAACAAAAAAAATGGCAATGATGCCGAAAATGATTATACCGATAAACCATTTCATATTGAGATCATCATTTCACTATTGATTTCGCCTAACAGGTATTGAATGGAATTTGTTTTATCGGATTACACCAGAACCAGTAAATTGACGCAAGCAAGCCCTTCAGAATGCGATTTCCATTGCTTGTCAAAACCGTGCTTCAGGCAGCCAGAACGATTATGTGAGCAAATGGGAACACGAGTCAAGGGCAGACATCCCTTCCGAAAACCCACCCTCACTACCGGCAATAGTCCTCGGTGTTTGAAACACCATGAATTTTAACCGTTGCCCCCGCTCGAATCACAAATTCACTCACCCCGATCTCATTTTTCGGATTTCCCCAGTCATAGGTATATCCCAACCTCGTCCATGGATACCCATCTGCACCATATGACTTTTGTTTCAGTTCATGGAACCACTCAAGGTGCGCCTCACTGACCGTGACAAACTGATCAGACACAGGAAAGTCTAGTTCGGCTTCATGGTCGCTCACTTCAGGATCAGGGGCTGGGCGAAAGAGATCGTTTGGCGTGACCCACATTTCCACAAATTTCGTCTTTTTGCTCTCTGGCGGGAGCCCTAACAGCTGTTCAAGTCGTAAGGGAACCTGTGTTGGATTTATATGCTGCTCACGACAAAACGCATTCACATCCGGAACGACAGTGACCCATACCTCACGTGAAAGCTTCATGAAACTTCCTACGCGGCCACCATATCCATCCCATGATGTCCAGGTGACAACCAAGACTTCGCCAGTGTTCTCGTTCCACCTCAAGGCATCATTTGATGGGACGATCGCCACAAGATTTCGAGATATTTCATTGAACTCTGCCACTTCCGCATCTTTGATCGCCTGCGAATAGGCATTTTGAAGGTCTGTGGGCAACATGGTCTGTGCGGGATGTGAACAGGCCGACACGACCAAAAATATGCACAACATCAGGACAATTCTTTTAAGAAAAAACATGACCCTTTCGGTGTTCATAGAGATACTCGTTTCTTCAAAAGCAATTTGGGTCAGGACTCAATAATCATAAAAAATGAGGGTGTTTTGGGGATGAAATCAAGGAAAGTTTGAAGCTAATTTGAGAAAAATTCATGTAGCTTAGATCTGTTAACTGAGCGCCTCCCTGAAAATATCGTCGGTTTTGGATCATAGCAGTAATCGCTAGATAAGCAACGTCAGGTCTGCACGAGCCCTGGCGTCCTTTCCGGAACTTCTGCTTAGCCCGAGGTTAGTTGGTCAGTCATTATTTCCAAACAACTTTAAGAAATTGAACCTGTATTTATGTAATTGTTTCTTTGTACTGGGATTCTTTAAACTGAAATACCGGAACAAAATAATGCTCGCCCTGCTTTTCAAGTCCTTTTATTTCAATTGTGAATTGTTGGCTAGGGTCTGGAGGTTCAATATCAAAAACAATTATATAGCAGTTCCAACACCGGCTGGAACTAAGAGCTAGTATTTTATCGACGATGGTTCCAAATTTTCTATCATCTGGCCAATCACCACATCTTATCCAACCTGCTTTAGATTCAAAATTTCCTAAAGGAAGTTCATGGTATTGAATTGGCTCAAATATCTCTTCGTCACCCATTTTTAAGTATACGTTTTTTGGATTGAAAGAAAAATTGGGTTTCTTTGGCAAAAAACCTAACTCAACAATAAAGGGCTTTTCGCTTTTTTGATCTTTAGTATTTATATGAACTGGTGTGATCGGTGTGAAGAGAGTAGTATATTCCCATAGCGTAATGGAATTATAGACCTTAATGTGGACGTCAATATCGGGTAGAATAATCCTTTCAAAATGGCGCTTCCCCTTGATTTTATCCCCAAATGGAAAACTTTGTCGATATTTTGCGTGGTACGCACAACTACTTACCGACAGGCCGAGAAAAGCCAACACGCATAAGAGCCGTATACCCATTTTATTTTTTGTCAATAATCCAGTCATTTGTTTACTTGCCATTGTAAGTAGCGGGACAAAATTCTTTTCTTTTCATGATTTCAATTCCCAGTAATAGGAATTTTGGACCAATATCGGCTCAACTATCAGATCAGTATTGCTTTATTGATGTTTAATATGCTTTCTTTCTTCATCGGAAAGAATAATACCACCTGGGAGTCCACCACCTCTACCGCCGCTAAAACCACCCATATAGCTCGGTCCCGTGCTATGGCCTTTTCCCTTTAAACCGCCCAAAAATATTGAACTAATCAAACCTGCAACCAATCCAACAATAAAACCAACGAAAATAAAAATGATTATGGTGACAACATTCGTTGATATGAGAATGTAGCAAAGGATTGGTGAAACCACTGCCCCAGTTATGCCGCCTATGAGAGGCTTTTTTCGCCCAAGAGCGCCAGATAATAGGAATACCAAGGTGAAAAGGATGGCGAAATAAGTGAAACTGAATTTTATGAGCTCCGATTTTGGGCGAATGGCAGTTTTGCCATCACTGAATAATTTTGTCAGTTCATCTCGATTCCAAAGCTTAACCGAATCCAGTACACCTCGGTTCTGATTCCTAACTGATGTTGTCAAGCCCGGTATAAAGCCGTCAATACCATAATCTTCTAAGCTTAATTTTTCATGATAGGCCAGTATCTGAGTGATATCGTAATATTCCACAGACACGTCCCTTCCATCAAGCGACCATGTAGCTTCGTACTTATTTGTCCTTCGCTGTCTACTTCCTTTTTTATACCAAAATGTAGATTCAATTATCGCTGATTTGTCAGGGTCTAAATGTAGGATAACAAAGCTATTATCTTTCACTTTTGATCTGTAATTCCCAACTAATTTTTTTTCATCGATTTCTTCTACTCGGCAGGTCGAAACGAACAAAACACAAAAGAGCAGAAAAGTAACCTTTGATGCCGTCAATTTCATTGAAGTTCCCAGTTAGTAGATAGTTTCAGTGCAATCCTTCGGAAACAAATTTAATGAGTAGAATTCAATAGACTACTTGCCATTATCAGTCTAAGGGGTTAACGCCCATTTTTGAAAAGCTTTGATATGGTAAAAGGCACAAAATTGCACTCATGTTGATCATTGAGAGGTTTCGGGGGTGTTGGGTTGTTCTGCGGTTCGATGATTGGGTTGGAACTGAAGAGCTCTACCTTCCGGACTATTTGCCTCACGCCTTCTGCCTTACGCCCTTTTCTAATATAGCGCGCATCTTATGTGAAAGGTCTTTCATATTGAAAGGTTTTTGAATAAAGCCATCACAACCGCGCTCAAGGATCTCCGCCGCTTTCCCATCTAAACTATAACCGCTTGAGAGAAGAACCTTTAGATCCTGATCAATCTCCTTTAGGGCGTCACAGGTTTCTCCGCCGCCCATGCCGGGCATAATCATATCCAGAATAACCATCTCAATTTTGTCTTTGTTCGCTTTATAAACAGCTAAGGCCTCGACGCCGCTTCTTGCTACCATCGTCTCATAACCGAGTATCTCCAACATCTGCTTACCGACATCAATAATAATATCCTCGTCGTCAACCAGAAGGACCGTTTCGGTGCCTATGAGCAGTTCCTGATCAAGCTCCTCCTCTTTCACCACCTCTTTGTCGGAGGCCGGGAGATAGATCGTAAAGGTCGTACCCCGTCCAACTTCGCTGTAAACATCAATGACGCCGTTGTGGTTTTTAATGATCCCGTAAGCGGAAGCGAGCCCGAGCCCTGTCCCCCGTCCCCGCTCCCTTGTGGTGAAAAAAGGTTCAAATATCCTTTGCTGCGTGGTTTCGTCCATGCCGACTCCGGAGTCGGTGACGGACATTCTTACATATTTCCCCGGGTCAATCTGATGCGCCACACAAAAATTCATACCCAGGGAGACATTTTTTGTTTCAAGACACAATTCTCCTCCTCCGGGCATAGCTTGGGTTGCATTAAAATAGAGGTTGAGTAGTACCTGTTCGATTTGACCCTTATCAACCTCAGCCGTCCAGATATCCTCCTGAAAGATCCTCTCGATTTTTATCTCTTTTCTGGTCCGACCAAACATCTCGGAACTCTTCATGATCAGGTCGTTGAGATCGCTTGGTCGTACTTCGTACTTCCCACCACGAGCAAATCCCAGCAGTTGTTTAGTCAGCTCTGCGCCGCTTTGCACGCATTGCTCGATGTTTTTCAACTTCTCATGGTGGGGGTGATTGGAATTTATGTCGAGGAGCATGAGAGAAGCATTGCCGTGAATACCCATAAGAAGATTGTTGAAGTCGTGGGCTACACCGCCACCAAGGGTTCCCAAAGCCTCCATACGCTGTGATCGCTGCAGTTGTGCTTCCAACTGCTTTCTGCTTGTGATGTCTCTCGCAACACCGTGCGTTCCGAGGAACATCTTGTCCTCCTCGGTGACGGGCTTGTCATACATCCCCGTAGCCTTCAGCTCCACGGTTAAATACATGATTTCATAATGTAAAGGATCACCGTTTCCATTACCGTTCACTTTAAGTCGCAATTCAATACCCGAGGTGGAACGTTCACCCGTCCTCCTCTCGTTGAATGCCCATTGGGCTTTGTCGAGATCCTCGCCATAAACTATTGAGGTGTAGGGCATGCCGATGACCCGATCCGCATGTATGCCGAGCAGTTGTTCAGCCGAATGATTCACGTAAGTAAATGTGCCCTGTTCATCCAGCGTGTAAATGAGATCCGGGGAGTTCTCTACCAGGTATTTGTACCGTTTTTCCGAGAGAGCCAGTTGTCCGTTTATTTGCACATTCTCATATCTTAACTCTTTTTGATTAATGGCATTTTGCAGGGTTTTAAGGAGCTCATCATACTCAAAGGGTTTTCTAAGAAAGTCATAGGCACCCCGGCGCAACGCGCCAAGGGCGGAATCAACTGTCGCATTTCCTGATATGACGATGACAAGGGTTTCAGGACATTGGGCATTGATGTGGTCCATGAGTTGGTGTCCGGTCATGTCAGGAAGCATAATGTCAAGAAGGGCGACATCGAAGGCCTGATTCGATAAATGATCCAATGCGTCCTGCCCCGTATTGGCCGTACAAATGTCATAGTCCTGTTGGCGCAACAACACCTCCAGGCTTTGACACATCCGGGGTTCGTCATCTACGATCAAGATTCTGGGTGTAATTTCCATGGGCCGCTCCGAGCGCTACGCTGATTTGTCCTCAAGAATGGGAAGATCGATCCTGAACACGGTTCCCTGCTCTTTACCGGTTTCACAAATAATCTGTCCGTCCAGTTCTTTAATCACATTGTGGACGATGGAAAGCCCCAATCCCGGATGCCCATCTCCCTTTGAGGTAAAGAAGGGGTCGAATATCTGTGCCTGTATATCCTCCGGAATACCTGGGCCGCTGTCGCCGACAATAATTTCTACCCGATTACTGCGCTTGCCCCCCGATCTTTCCGTTCCATCCCCAGTTGCCCCTGCGACATAAAGGGTTTTTATCGAAAGTTTTCCGCCTTCGGCCATGGCCTCGACCGCGTTTTTGATCAGGTTGATGAAGATCTGTTTAAGGCCGTTTTTTTCTGCAAGCACAAGGGGGATGTTGGGCTGGAGGTCTAATTGGATTTCAACCTGAGAGTTCTTGAACAGGGATTCTTTTGTAATTTTTACAAGATCCGATAATAACCGGTTGATCTGGACCGGCTCTTTTTTAATATCTCTATTGCCGGAGATTGAAGCCAGTTCCCGGAGGATCTGTGCAACCCTGTCGATTTCTTCGTTAATGATCCTTATTTCATCTTGGGCAATATTATGTTCAGAGAGTTTAATTCCGAGAATTTTGAGATAGTTTTTGATGATGCCAAGGGGATTGTTGACCTCATGGAAAACCTTTCTTGCAACGGCCGAGGATGCCCGCAATCGCTCGGATTGTATAGCCTTCAATCGGTTTCGTCTGAAATAATTCACTCTGAGGGCAAGCGCCGCCTGGCTCGCAAACATGTTCAAGAGTTTGCGCTTGGAGGAAAGGTGTTTCGCATCAGATTGATTCACGCCCAAAACGATGACCCCGACATGTTCGCCATGCGCGAACATGGGCGTGCAGAATATGCCTCGATGCCCCATAAAGCGGGTGATCTGCTCATCCAGAATAATAGGCTGTGCTTCACTGGAAGCGTTGAAAGAGTGAAGGGCTTGTTGCTCGACAAGACATCTGACCAGGAGGCTTTTTCCCATTTTGAAGGGAATGACCAGCTCGGCAATTCCCGAATCCCGGTTGTTTTCACCGCCGGTCGTTCCTATGAGCGTTTCTTCTTCAGGGTCATAGAGAAAGAAAAGAATGTTCTTGGCATCAAAGAGAATTTGAAGTCCCTGGTGCACGACCTTCAAAATGCCCTGAAGATCATCGGCCTCAATCAGATTTTGAAGGGTCCCCATCAAGAGGGAAAAATCACGGACTTCATGAATCAGAACCTCTTGTTTTTGAATATCGCCTGGCGATAAGCCAACCTCCGCCCCCTTCGGTGGTTCCACCTCGATTTCCAGGGATTTGCTGACCGCTTTGGCCTCTTCCGCGGATTGGGCAAGAAGTTCATCGACGACGGCCTTTTCGAATCCGAAGACGTCCTCAGCGGCCTGATAGGCATCCTCTTGATGCAAGAGGGGTTCCCGGGAAAGGATATTCGCCACATAAATGATCCGGACCAACTGCAATGCCTGAAGGATCCTTGGGAGCGGCTCATGATGATAGAGTACGGAATCCGAAATAAAAGACGGGAGATTCCATCGATGGACGAGCCATGCGCCGACTTCACTGTGGGTGGCCCCAAGCCTTTCCTCGCCCTCCAGGAGTCGATCAAATTGGTCTTTGTGAATTCTCAATAGGTTTTCATACTGATCAGTAAAATTAACACAGAGAACAAGCCTTCCAATATCGTGAATCAGCCCGGCCAGAAATGCATCGTCGGGGTGGCTGTATTTCGTATTTTTGGCGATAAGCCGTGCCATAACGGCACACTTCATGGAATGCCACCAGAAGAGTTTCAGGTTAAATATCCCTGTTTCGTTTTTCCGGTTAAAGGCCTCATAGACCGAAGCGGAAATGGCTATATTTTTGACGGCGTTTGTCCCTATCAGGTTGACGGCCTGTTCAATTTCTTCAACCCGATGGGGAAGACTGTAAAGAGCTGAATTGACGATTTTTAGGATTTTGCTGCTTAGGGAAGGATCCTTTTCGACAATCCCGGCGATATCTTTTAGGCTTCCGTTTTCTTGATTGCACGCACCGATGAGCTTAAGGAGGATATGAGGAAGGGTGGGGAGGTCTTTAAACGTCGCTATCTTTTTAATTAGGGGTTTTTCAATATGCATTATTAAAGGGTGTCTTATTTCCTAAAGCACCTACCATTCACAAAAATCCTGGTATTTTTTAATAGAATGGTTCCAATCATACGAAAAAATGACTTCTTTCTGACAGTATGATCGGAATTCTCTCCCTTTCTGATGTTTTCATTAGTAAATATTCCGGATTATGAAGAACTAATAACAGGGCAATTAAGAGCCGAAGTATATTGAAAAAGCCGAAATTGTCAAGAGTATTGTTCTAATACATTGATTTCATTAAAAATGAGTGTTTTTCTTCTTTAGGTATAAATTCAAGGTTCTGCTATATTAAGTGTACATTTATTAATAATATGAATTAAATATTAGTCAAAATCATAATAAATACTATTAAGAAATATGAATGAATCTTAATATTCTTGTTTGTGGCATTTATTGAAAGAGGGCAATATGCTCTGAAATCCCTTAGAGCCTAATCAAATAGGCCTATAAAGAGCTCCCAATGTTAGCGGGTTTATCCGGGGGAAAGAGTTGAAGAGGATGCTACGTGACTAAAGGTCGAAAATGCAAGATTTGTTCCTTGATCTTGATTGTCACGGCCATTCCTATATGATACCCAAGATGTAATCAGGAAATCGAGAAAGAAGCCGGCTCCTCATGCACATCTCAGAAGGTGTTTTATCCGCCCCAGTCCTAATTTCCGGAGCAGCCCTCACGGTGGCCGGGACATCCATCGGACTCAAGAAACTCGACTACAATCGAATGCCGCAGGTGGCGATCCTTGCCGCGAGTTTTTTTGTTGCATCGCTTGTCCAAATCCCGGTAGGCCCGGCCAGTGTCCATCTGATTCTGAACGGCCTCATGGGTTTGTTTTTGGGGTGGGCAGCCTTTCCGGCCATTCTCATAGGGACGATCCTGCAGGCCGTGTTTTTTCAGTTCGGCGGTATTACAACACTGGGCGTAAACACATTCAATATGGCACTCCCCGCAGTCATCTGCTTTTACCTCTTCGGCACCGGGATCAGGGGCCCGAGGCTAGGGCCTTCAATAATTACATCTTTTTTGTGCGGATCAGGGGCGGTATTCTTTGGAGGGGTTCTGGTTGCATTCTCTCTGGTCTTCACAGGTAAGGCCTTTTTAACCGTGGCGAAACTCTTCGTCGCTGCCCACCTGCCGGTGATGATTGTTGAAGGACTGATCGCGGTGTTCTGCATCCGGTTTATTAAGCGTGTCAAACCGGAACTCCTGGAGGTGGGATATGACAAAATGGCATAGATTGGGTCAGATGTTTTTTCAAGCCCGTCGATTTGGATTGTTTCTATTGTCTCTTCTTTTGTTTTCGGCCATGACGTCGAAGGTCTATGGGCACAGGGTGTATATTTTTGCCTGGGCTGAGGGAGACACGGTTTACACCGAGAGTTACTTTCCCGGCAAAAAAAGGGTAAAGGGCGGCCTTATCAAAGTGTTTGATCCCTCAGGGGCAAAAATTTTGGAGGGCAGAACCGATGATTCGGGAGCCTTCTCCTTCAAGATTCCCAAGGTGGTCGATCTTCGCCTGGTCCTTGAAGCGGGCATGGGCCATAAGACCGAGTACATTTTCAAGGCCGAAGAGATGAACGGTAGATCATCGGAACCAACTGCGGGAAAAGAGGGCGTTGACGAGCCTGAAATTCGCTCGGAAACCCCTGGAAAGGAATTGGATAAGATCAGAGTTGTGGTTGAGGAAGCGATCGAAAACAAATTGAGTCCGATAAGGAAGCAATTGGCGAGGATGGAAAGGGAAAATAAGGTGAGCCTGAGGGATATACTTGGCGGGATCGGATATATTCTCGGATTAATGGGTATTGCTCTCTACTTCAAAAGCAAAAAGAATAAATAGGGGCCCAAAAAACACGATATGCCTTGTGGCTTTTTTTTGTAAATGGGATGGGGGTAAGAACATGGGTCGAATATACTTTTGTGCGTGGGTTTTTGTGACGGCGCTTTTTTTCTGCAGCCATGCCTTGGCCCACTTTGGCATGGTCATCCCTTCGGACAGCATGGTGATGCAAGGAGAGAACAGAACGATAGCAATCACCATTTCTTTTTCCCATCCCTTTGAAGGTCAAGGTATAGAGATGAACAAACCAAAGAGATTTGGCCTGGTCTCGAACGGAAAAGAAAAGAATCTTCTGGAATCATTGAAGGAAACGAAAGTGATGAGCCATAGGGCCTGGACCATGAACCAGAAAATCAATCGTCCGGGCGTTTATACTTTTTTTGTAGAGCCTGAGCCCTATTGGGAACCCGCTGAAGACGTCTACATCATTCATTATACAAAGACGATTGTCGCCGCCTTCGGGGAAGAAGAGGGCTGGGACAATCCCGTGGGACTCAAGACCGAGATCATCCCTTTGACAAGACCTTTCGGGCTTTATGCAGGCAATGTTTTTCAGGGAATCGTCCTGCTTGACGGAAAACCCGTGCCCCATGCGGAAGTTGAGGTAGAATATTACAACAAAGACGGCGAGGCAAAGGCGCCCACGGATTATATGATCACCCAGATGATCAAGGCAGACAAGAACGGGATTTTCATCTATGGGGTTCCAGGGCCAGGTTGGTGGGGTTTTGCCGCCCTAACGGCCTCTGACCAAAAAATGAAATACCAGGGGGAAAATAAGGTTGTGGAGCTAGGGGCCGTCCTATGGATTGAATTTCATAAATGGGGGGATTAGGAAAAAGCGGGGATGACAATGAGTTTCGATACCCTATCAGTGTTTGTGAGGATATCGGCCATAGGGGTGGGCGTGTTCGTGGCGGTGGATGTGAAGGGCCTTGTCCAGGCGGATCTTGCCCTCTTCCATGGTGTAGATGGAATCGGTTGTTTCGTCCAGGAATTCCAATTCATGGGAGATGACGATGTAAGACAGGTCGAGCATAGATAAGACTTCCATGAGCGTTTCCTTTGTTTTTTCGTCAAGCCCATTCATGGGTTCATCCAGGAGCAAAAGCTCCGGCTCCATGGCCAGGACCGTGGCGAAGGAAACCAATCTCTTCTCCCCACCGGAGAGTTTGTGGGTGATCCGATCCTCAAAGCCGTTCAAACCCAACCTTTCAAGTGTTGCCGATGCAATATCTTTGGCCTCTTCAGGAGACTTTCCCAGATTCAAAGGTCCGAAGGCGACGTCATCAAGGACTGTGGGACTGAATAACTGATCATCAGCATCCTGAAAAAGCAGTCCAACCCTTCGACGCACATCCAAGAAGTCCTCCTCGACCTTTACCGGTTTCCCGAAAATCTCTATGGTGCCGGATAGGGGTTTTAGCAGACCCATGATGATATGAAAGAGCGTGGTCTTGCCGCTTCCGTTAGGCCCCATGAGACCCATTTTGCAGCCACGGGGGACCTCCAAACTTAGATCGTCGAGAATGGTCCTCCCGCCCGAATAGGCGAAAGATATGCCGTTCAGTTTTATGATAAGATTGTTTTCATCCATTCCAGGACTATCACTCCAATGAGTGCCACCGTCATGCAAAGTGACCAAATCAGATCAACAGGGGTCAATGAAAAATCCCTAAGGCAATAGAATTTGCCTTTAAAACCTCGACAGAGCATGGCCTGATGCACGCGCTCGGCGCGAGCAGAGGCGCGAACAAACAACATGCCCATGAAATAGGCATAGGTTTTATAGGTGCGCATATTGGTCTTGGGTTGAAATCCCCTGATTTTAGACGCCTTCACCAGTCTTTGAAACTCATATTCAATAACAAAAATATAGCGATAGGTTAACAAAAGAAGGTGCACGATCTTCTCGGGGACATGCAGTGTGCTCAGTGCATGGCCAATAGTGGCCATGGGAGTAGTGGCCACCAAGGCGATCAATGCCAGCACAATCGTGTTTGATTTAAAGGTGATTCGTGCGCAAAGAAAGATCCCCGGCCGCGAAATAACGAGCGGTCCCATGTGAAACAGGGGCTCACCCCGATAGGTCACGGGTAATAGGACCCAAAAGAGAAGGACCAATCCATTCACGAGCAGGAGTCTTTTTAACACCTCACGCCATTCCAATCTTGCCAGGACGACCAAAGAGAAGGAAAGGAGCAGGCTACAAATCAATGCAGGAAAGTGGGATGACAGGGCCACGACAAGGGAAAAGGCCGTTGCGCCAAGAATTTTAATCCTGGGGTCGAGTCCGTGAATAAGGGAGCTTCCACTCGTGAATGGTTCATTGATCATCGGGCCGCCATGGTTTCATTATACATGATATACAATTTCAATTTTGCCGTATTCAACTGTTCGGGGGCTCGGGGATCTCTTGAAAGGACGAACTCGGTTCAGTGAGCTGCTTTTTGCAAGCCGCTTTAATATAGCGGGCGGCGAACAATCTCCAAAATGTGCTAGAAAGCGGACTTTGAGTTTCCTCAATCGGTTAACCCGCCCGCTGGCTAGCAACGCACTATGCAAAACTACCAAGCCCTTTCGTCCCTGACCCGTCCTCCGCAGTAGCACTGCTACGGAGGATGGAAAAGAGATTGCTGAGCCCCCGTAAAGGCAATCACATTTTCAAAGTGCTGAAGAGCTAGGTTTACCAACCAGAATAATCATTTAGAATTGGATGGTCAAATAGCCGAGGGCATTCACAGCCAAGAAAAAGGCAAGACCCACGGCGATCAGGCTCCCGATTCGGAAGGCCTGGCTTATGATCATAAGAAAAACGCCCAACCCGGGTGTAAAGATGCCCATGTAGTAGGGCAGCTGATGCCTCAAGGCCCGGACAGGTGCGGCAATGACATTGCCCAGGAGGAGGGCGAGTACGGTCTGAACAACATCGAGCACCCCGGACTTAAGCAGTGCGCCGGCAGCGGCATACCCGGATGTAAACTCGGCAACGAGGCTGAAAACCACGATGGACAAAGCCTCTAGGGGTATTAAGGTGCTCGTGATCCCCTGGGCCAGGGATTTTCTGAGCCAGAGGAAAAAACCCATGTCCGAAAGGGCGGCAATGATAAGGTAAACCGGGAGGACAATGAGAAGTATTCTTACCAGTCTGCCCCGGAATTTTGTCGCTGTTGAGCCTAAGAGTCCATTCCAGGATTTTTTATCTGACGGAGGTATAGCTTTGTGGACTTGGGATTTGGGCAGGGCGAAATGGGTGATCGTCAAAACAAATGCGAGTCTCAGGAGTGCGGCCAAAAAGGTCAGCATCAGATAGATGGCGCCGGCTTTGCCCACCAAGGGGAGCAGGATAAAGAGGGTCGTGGGAAGGTGAAGGAAGAAGGAGGGAAAGGTGTTCAATAGGACTGCGAAGCTCAGTTCTCTCCGCCCGATTTTTCTATCCTTGTGAAAGGCCATGAGCATGGACAGGGAAGCGGTGCCGGAAAAAAAGGCCGTCGTAAATGTCGCCCCCAGTTGATCTGATAAATGGCCCCAGCGCATTAAGGGGCGCGCCATAACAGACAAACGATGGGTCCATCCCATAGCCTCAATCAATTGTCCGACAAAGAGGCCGAGGGATATGAAAAAGGTCAACCTCAGGAGCGGCCAGATAAGCCTTTGCCATAAAAGGCCCGGATCCTGGAGAAATTTGACGGAAACCGAGGCACCGGTCAGAAAGGTAATAAGGGCGCCAAGAATGAGGATAGCAAGGATAAGGTAAAGAAAGAACGGAAGTTTGGGTTTATTGGACTTCATACTATTTTAAGAAACTCCCGGTATGCGGGAGTAAAAAACAGGGGTAATGCCAAAATAGGATCTTAGCTACAGCCGCGTTCATTTTTTCAAGCCCTATCTATAGGCCCCGGTACCGGTTCCCGCAGAGGTCAGGGTTCAATAAAACTGGTCATTTCATGGGAAAGGATCATTCAACATGGGCATTTGTGGCGTGAACCCTCCCATCTACGGGAACGGCCAAATTGGGTGGAATTTTTTTTTGAGATAGGACTTGAAAAAAAGACCCCGACCTCCGCTAATGCTCTAGGTTGTTCTCAACATAGACGCCCCTAAAGGCGTTGGTTAAAAGACTTTTCTTTTGTACAAGATATTACCCCCGATTTTTCTTCCTAATGAGGAGGAGTGAGAGGTAGGGGGGCACCTCATCAGGCAGGTCATTGATGTCGCATACAACCCTTTCTTCTTCCAATCCGCATCTGGAGATAAGCACGGATTTATCGCTCAAGTCGAGTTCTCTTATAGTGTCGAGTATCTCTTTGTAATTGCGGTATACCTTGAGCATCACAACATTATCCGTATGCTCAATCACGCTTTTCAATTTTTCAGGTCCCATTGCCCCGGATATCACGGAAAAGGATTCTTCCCCTTCGGCCAATACCCACTCGGCCGAGGCAGAGCCGGCCTGGTAGGACGTGATGCCCGGGATAACCTTGATAGGCACGCTCCTATCGGTTTGTTTAATGGTTTGCATAATGTACCCAAAGGTGCTGTAGGTCATCGGGTCGCCCAGCGTGATGAGCGCAGCATTCCCACCTTTTTTGAGCCTCTCGATAATAATGTCCGCATTCTTTTGCCAGGCTGCTTTGAGTTCTTCTCTATCACGGGTCATGGGGAAGTTTAGGCGCTCAATGGGCACGTCGCCGTTCAGGTGGGGGGATATGATTTTTTCAGCAATGGAATGGCCGTTTGTTGTGGAGGCTGCCGCGTATATGACGGAAACACGCCTCAATGTATTGATGGCCTTGAGGGTGATAAGGTCCGGATCCCCGGGGCCGACGCCTATTCCATACAATGTGCCGGTTGTCATTTTTCAGTACTCCCTATAAAAAAATTCCTTACTTAAAATCGATCAGGATGTAAAAAGGCCGCCAGCTCTTCAACCGCATCTACGGATCGTGGTCCGGGTCTTGAGTAAACCTGCTCATCGACAAACAGGATCCTTCCCGCCCTAACGGCCTTCAGAATTTGAAAATGGGGCCTATTAGCAGGATTTGAGGGTTCTTTATTCATGGGCCCCTGTTGGATGATATAGGCATCCGGGTTTTTCTCGATCAGGGCCTCCATGTTCAAACGTACTAATTTTTTTTGATCTCCAAGGCAATTGGTCCCGCCGGCATGGCGAATGATATCGTTCACAATGGAGTCTTGTCCGGCACCCAGCAGGTTCGGGTAACGGACCTCGAAGAACACCGATGGACGAGGGGTTATGCCATGAAGTTTCTGTTCTACCCTTTTGAGCCTTTCGCTCAAGGAACTCACGAGGTCCTCCGCCTTGTCATGCGTTCCTGTCAAGATGCCGATTCTCCGAATCACGGAGAAAAGATCGGCAAAACTTTTCGGTCGAAAGACGGCAACCGGTAGGCCTTGCTTCTGGATCTGTTGAACCGATACCAGGGCATCCTTTCGGCCCGAGGACTGGAGCGCCAGATCGGGTTTAAGCCCCAGAATGATTTCAATGTTGGGCCGCATGTGGGTCCCGATGCTTGGCTTTGACAGGATCGAAGGGGGCATCCTGTCAGCCTTTGTTCGCCCGACGATTCTGTCTTCAAGACCCATTGCTCCGAGTATTTCGTTATAGGCGCCGTAAAGGGCAATAATCCTTTTCGCGGGGGACTCTAAAACCACTCTTTGCCCAATGTCGTCGACGATCTCGAGGGCCCAGGCCCTAGGATTCCAAAACAGCGTAAGAACGATAATCGCCGGCAACCACGTCATCCAATGACCCGGGCACAAAATGGGCCTGTGGGCTGCCCGTAACGGGGTGTTTTGAAACCCGAATGTCCGTTTCATAAATGTCTGAAAGATTCCTGTCATTGAATGTTTCTTTTGTCTTCCCTTGAAGGACGATTCTGCCGTCCTTTATGAAAATGAGTCTCGTGCAGTAAAGGGCAGCGAGATTAAGATCGTGCATGGCACACAGAAACGTGGTTCCTATTGCGTTTTTTTGCCTCAAGAGGTCGAAAATCTGGATCTTTTTGGCCACGTCCAGATTAGATGTGGCTTCATCCAACAGAAGTATGTCGGTTCCCTGGGCCAAGGCCCTCGCAACGATCACCCGCTGGGCCTCTCCACCGGATACTTCCGTGACCATACGTTCAGCCAGGTGAATCGTATCTGTCTGCTCCATGGCCTTTAGGGCGGTTTCCAGGTCATCCTTTGTGTATCCCCCCCATCTCGATAGGTAGGGGTATCTCCCCATAAGGACCACGGACAGGCATTTAAAGGGAAAGGTATGTTCCGCCCTCTGGGGAACGCAGGCCATTTGTCTCGCCCGCCAATGGGCACTGGTTTTCGAAACCTCTTCTCCGTTAACCCTAATGCGCCCCGATTGGTAGGGAAGGCCGCCGGCAAGGGCTAGAATGAGCGTGGATTTGCCGCTGCCGTTCGGTCCTAGAATCCCGGCCAGTTCTCCCCTTTCGATCTCGAGATCGATGTTTTTCAGCACCTGCCGTTTGCCATAACCGCAGGAAAGTCCTCGCATTTCAATCATATTCCGGTTCCCACCCTGCGACGCTTAAGCAGAAAACAGAAAAATGGCCCGCCCATGAGCGCGGTGACCACACCGACAGGCAGTTCCTCTCCGCCCGGCAAAACAATTTTGGCCAACACATCGGACCAGAGGAGGGCAATGCCTCCCAGAAGGCCTGCCAGAACGAGGAGTTTTCTATGTTCTGCGCCGATAGTCATTCGAACCAGGTGTGGCATAGCCAGGCCCACGAAACCGATAACGCCCGAGACGGATACCGCAGCGGCGGTTAAAAGGCTGGCGCCGATCATGAGACGCAACCGGACTTTGTCCGATTGAACCCCCATTTGTCTCGCCTGAGTGTCGCCCATTGAAAGGATGTCCAATTCACGGGAATAGATCCAGATAATCAATAGCCCCAAGATGATATAGGGCAAGGCAAAACCAACATGGCTCCAACCTCGACCCTGAAAGCTTCCCATAACCCAAAAGACAATGCTCGCAACGGACTCTTCATTGAGCGACTTGATCAAAGAGATGAGCGCCGATAAAAAGGTGGCCACTACGATGCCGGCCAACACCATGGTGTCCCTTCGAAGTTGCCCATTGATGCGGCCCAGGACCATGACCGCAAAGAGGGCCGCCATCGCCCCAGCAAGGGATCCCAAGGGAAGCAATCCCAGGCCCAGAAAGGTGGTCGAGCCCAGTCCCAAGATCAGGGCCAGAGAGGCGCCAAAGGCCGCTCCAGTGGAAACCCCAATGGTAAAGGGGTCGGCCAGGGGATTCCTGAGAATTCCCTGAAACACCGTCCCTGCAACGGCCAGGGCCATACCCACGAGTATTGAGAGGCAGATACGGCTGAATCGGATATTGAAAACAACGACTCGCCAAGTGGCGTCAAGGTCAGGGTCTGTTTGGATGCCTAACCCTGCAATGATCGATTTTGCAACACCGCCCGCCGGTATATCCAAACGCCCAAAAAGGCTGGCCGAAAAGAGGGAAAGGATGCTTCCAATAATCAGGATAGCCAGTAGGGCCCCAAATCGCTTTCGGGCTTTGGTCTCCTGTTGATAAATGTCGTCCCTGGTATGTCCTGATTTAACCATCTAGAGTATTCTTACCTTGCACCCTGTGCCCTCTGCCTTTTCCAGCAGCTCCCAAGATCCCGCTTCGGCGAGTGACGAGCATTTTTCATCAGCCTGCATTACTTAAAGTGGGTCATGACACGCCTCAAATGGTCCACCCAAATGCCCACTATATTCTCGAACTCTGCCGTTCCCTTCAGGATTGGCACACATTCGATGCCTGACCTTGTCAGGATGCTCTTCCAGGAATCCTCTTCATCTCCGGCCATGTCGTTCCGGGCATGATCGCCTGCCACGGACATAAAGGGCATGAGAAAGGCCTTCTTGATTCCCCTATCCCTGAGCATATTTTTGATATCGACAATGTCAGGCGTACCCTCAACGGTTCCCAAAAATACGTTGGGATCCTTTCTCTGTAAGTGGAACATCAATGCCGCATAAAAGGCATTGCTGGGGTGATGGGTACCGTGTCCCATGAGGACGACGGCATCCTCCGCTTTTCTCTCCTTGGGAACGTTTTGAAGCAAAGCCTCTGTGACCCTCTCCATGTCTTCTTCTGTTGTAAGGAGAGGATTGCCCACCAGGATGCGATCAAATCCTTCCGCCATTTCTCCAAAAAGATGGGCGTTTCGCAGCAGCTCATGGAATTCGGCGCCGGTAATCGTATGTAGGGATTGGACGGCAAGGTGGGTAAATCCCTCGTCCATCATCTTTGCCATGGCGATTTCCGGTGAATCCAGTTGATTTCCCAATCTGGCCAGTTTTTTTCTAATGATTTTTGACGTATAGGCCCACCGGATAGGAACGTGTGGAAAAGCTTGTTGGACCTTCTTTTCGATATTTCGGAAAGCGATCTGCGCTTCGGGGATGCTGGAACCAAAGGCGACCAGTAAAATTCCCTTTTTTACTGGGCGTTTCTGACCGTGTCCACCGGCAAGTGCATAGGAAGTAAAAGCTAAACTCAGAAGAAAGACCAAAACGATTTCAAGGGTTTTTCTCTTCATGTCTAACTCCTTATAAAAGGGCCAAAAAAAATCCTTAAATCCAAATCAGCCGGATTTAAGGACTGCACCCAGTTTTGCTTGATCCTTATTTCCCGTAAGTTTATCTATCCAGGCAGGTCTTCTGGCTCCCCCTCCCCTTTAGCGACCTTCCCATCCCATTCCTGTGGAACAGTGGCGCGGAATGCTAAAAGGGTTTCTATTTCGAGTTTGAAACGGACAGGGTTACAGCGGCGGGACCGCTCCCGAATTTAACGGGATTCCCTATTAAGTAAAATACACCTGGTAAGAATTGAGGATAGGGGGAACAGGGATCGTTGTCAAGAAAAAGAAAGCGGGGTTAAGAAACCCCGCCCTAGGCGATTTCAAATCATTGATGGTGATAGGCGAGACTAGGCCCTATATTTCTCCATATATCCACGGGGTGTGACCATTTTGTCTCGGATAACACGGGTCTGTGAATTGCCCACCACAAGAATACTGAGCATGTCCACCTCGGATGGGTCAAGCTTGGCAAGCTCTGATATCCGAACGGATTGGCTCTCTCTCATGGCATTTCTTACCATGCCGACCGGTGTCTCCGGGTCACGATATTTGCGAATTAAATCTAGTGCCAGTTCCAATTGCCAGTTCCTTTTTTTCGATCTGGGATTATAGATGACGATCACAAAATCAGCCTTTGCAGCAGCCTCCACCCGGGATTGAATCACTTCCCAGGGCGTCATGAGATCGCTCAGGCTGATCACAGAAAAATCGTGCATGAGGGGTGCACCAAGGAGGGCTCCTGCCGCTGTCAGGGCTGGAATCCCGGGAATGACTTCGACCGTCACCTCTTCCCCAAGGGGATCTTCTGCCAGGAGTTCCAAGACCAGGCCCGCCATTCCGTAAACACCCGCATCGCCACTGCTGACAACGGCGGTATTCTTTCCTTCCATGGCCTTGGCAATGGCCATTTGGCAGCGACGGATTTCATCGGTCATGCCGGTGGAGAGGGCTTCCTTCCCCTCGAGAAGAATCGGGTCAATAAGCTGCATATAGGTGCGATAACCGACCACAATCTCTGATTGCAACAGGGCTTCTTTGGCAATCGGCGCCAGGTATTGTGAGTCACCGGGCCCCAGGCTCACGATGAAGAGTTTTCCAGGGCGATGGCCAGGGTTGCGTTTTTGCTTTTGGTTTTCGGTACCAGCAGTCTGCCGCCCTTTGATTTTAGAAGGGCTGTTGCTTCGCATACGCTCGATACTCCCATGTGTTTTTTAACAGTGCCGGATGGATTTGGAACCTCAACAGTTTCGATATCCGAGCGGCTATAGAACAGTGCAGGGACATCCAGTTCTTGGGATACCTGTTTGATTCCGATCTCATCCTGCTTGGCATCTATCGATGTTAGGCACTTTAGGCTTTGTTTGGAAAAGGTGTTTTGTTCAAAGGTATCAAGTATGAGGTCCATGATTTCCCGGCTATCGGTTCCGCGATTACACCCAATACCCGCGATAAGACATCGAGGATGGAGCACCAGTTGAGCGGGGTCAGGCTCTTTGATGCGCCAAGTGACCCATACCCCGGGTTCTCCGGGCGCCCAGTCTTCGCTGTCTTGAATCGATCTGAAGGAAATGCCCTCTGCGTTATCCTCATTTAATTTGAGGCGATTATCGGGATCGTGGACCTGGATAGACACCCCATCTAAAAGGGCCATGTTGACTGATTTGACTGCGTCCAGGTTTTGGATGGCGAGATGATGTGCCTTGGCAAGCATATCCATAGAAGGAACTCCGGCAACATCCGTGGCAGTGGTGATAACGGCCTGTCCGCCGGTCAACCGGGCTATTTGATCGGCCAATTCATTGGCCCCTCCAAGGTGTCCCGAGAGAAGGCTGATGACATAGCGGCCTTCCTGGTCGAGGACGACGATCGCAGGGTCCCGGTCTTTGGATCGTAGGTAGGTTGCAATGGCTCTTACAACAATTCCGGCGGCTGCTATGAATATGAGTTGAGGATAAATGAAAAAATGTTCCGATACCGCTTCTTTTAGAAGATCGAAAGGGATGCCGCCGTGGATTTCCGAGAGGCGCTTGGGAAGAAAGAGATCGCCGTTGAGTTTTTCCGCCAGGTGCTTTCCCAGCTTGGCACCCTGAGTTGTCAGGGCATAGATGGCCGTCTTTTTATTCATTCGCCTTTCCGTAACGCTCTAACGCTTTGAAAGAGCTTTTGTTTGAGCGAGGGCTCGGGATCTCTTGGAAGGGACAAACTCGGTTCAGTGAGTCGCTACTCGCACACTGCATCAATATGGCGGGCGGCGAACAATCGCCACTATTAGCCGGAAGGTGATCTCCGAGTTCTTTGAAATGAGCAATCCGCCCGCTGGCTTGCAACGGCATATGCACAATCAAGAAGTCTTTTCGTCCCTGTAAAGAGATTGCTGAGTCCCTGCATAGATGAAAAGGGCTAAGTTGACACGCCTTTCCTAAATTCGTGGCTGAATTTGGAATCATAGAGCTTTGAAAATACAGGTTCTTCGTCCTGCCCCGGTAGCACGAGAAAGACGGCCTGCTTGCGGATACCGGTTTCCTTGACGGCTTCCGGTATGTTTGAAAGTCGAGTGGCGCGGATGGTTTCATCAGGCCATCCCACCCGGTAGGCGATAATCACAGGCGTGTCTTCGGGATAGCCGCCCTCCAGAAGCTCTTCCACAAGACCATCCGGGTCGGAAGCGGACAAATAGATGGCAAGAGAGGTTTTATGTTTTGCAAGATCCTTTAATCGTTCCCGATCAGGAATAGGTGTGCGCCCCGCTCTCCTTGTAAAGATCAGCGTCTGGACTTTTTCCGGCAGAGTGAAAGAGACTTTCGCCGCCGCCGCAGCAGCAAAGGCCACTGTGACGCCGGGGATGACTACATAATCAATGCCTTCTTGGTCCAGTAGGTGCATTTGCTCTTTGGTTGCGCCGTAAAGGGAAGGATCGCCGGTATGGACCCTGGCGACAATGCCTCCAGCCTTGACCGTCTCAACCATCAGGGCGTGGGTTTCCTCCAGACTCAAGGGCGCGGAATCAATAACCCTGGCATCATCCCGCGCACAGGCCACGATCTCTTCAGGTACAAGAGAACCGGCATAAAGCACAAGGTCTGCCTGTTCGATGCATCTTCGGCCCTTGACGGTGATCAACTCCGGATCACCCGGACCGGCGCCAACAAAATAGACTCTGCCTTTCTCAATAACCATACACCTGTCCCATATTTCCAACGCCCCTTGAATTCCCCTTCTGTTTTATGAGTCAAACAACCCGATCTGCTTATCATCCTTTTTTTTCTTCTTTTTCTTTTCTTCGGCGATCTTCCGATTGATTTCAGCTCGTCGAGCTTTTTTTTCAGCCGCTTTCTGTTCCTTAAGGCGTTCCTGTTCTCGCATGAACTCTTCTATTTCCTTGGACTCTTCCTCGTCTGCCAATTCATAGACGATATCAAACTCCGGCAGCATGTTTTTAGGCACGACTAACCCATCGGGCAGTTCAACCAGGGTCAGAGCATCGGAGATTTCCGGACTGCAAAAGCCTTCGGCCCCCAATCCAAGGTCGCAGGCTTCTTCAATTTGGGTTGCCTTATTGCCGACCGTGGATTTCTTGGTTCCAAAGAAATTGCAGATGGTATCAGCCGAAAGGAAAAAGTCATTTTCAGAGTCAAACAAGAAATTGAGGCGCGCAATGACATAGACAATTGAGGCAGCCCATATCTCCATTCTCCCTCGGGTAATGGAAATCTTTCGCTTCCGTCCCAGCACATCACACAGCTTCAGAGCATAACCCGTCAGTTCCTCATTCAAGTGCTCTTCACAAAAATCCATCACCAGTTCCTTGATCTCATACAATTTTTCGGTTTTTTCAGTTTTCGTCATATCATTGCCCTTGCGCTCAAATTAATCATACCTAACGACGGTTTTCCTTCATCAAGTCAAGGCAATCTCGTTTTTCCGATACCCTCTCATTCATACTACTCAACCAATTGTTTCTACAAAATACGCTTCATCCCAGAATTCAGTATTGCCACCGAGCTTATCTTTTATGGCCGGAAACTCCTCTAATATGGCATTGTTCGAGAATCGCTTTATTTTTTGCACCACCTCATCAACGGAAAGCTCCCCGTCCAATTCTGCGTACAGGTGAACATGATCGGGAGCAAGATAGAGAAGGTTCACATATCCCCTGGCCGGTTCGCTGCATCTCAGGAAGGTATCATGAATAAAACCAATGAAGTCATTAGCAGGGTTGAAAACAGGTCTCCTATACAATACATTCCAGGCAAAATGATATTCGAGCTGGACGTACACGCCATCCGGGTCACGGCCAAGTCTCTGCAATGCTAAAGCCCTCTCATACTTAATTTTGTCCGAATGGAAAAGCCTCTGAAAGGATTCTTTCTTAGTGTTTTTTGAAGAAAATTCAGACTGGCTTGTTTTTCTAGGTTCTGCCGGACTAACCAGTTCGAGTACAGGCTCAAAGGCGTGACATTGAAAGTGATTCATATCCTGAATGCACCGGTTTAGATCACACAAAACCGATTCTTCGAACTCCAGATCACGGCAAAAGGAGCATTGATCATGAAAGTGTGAGCCTTTTGACTTGGCACATTCTCGACATTTTACGGGCAGATTTTTTTCAATGGACATCTTCATCGATAGCTTCCACCGGGTCAAAATCAGGACAGGCTTCCTGTTCCCAGGAAAACCGTTTTTGCTTTACAAGTTGCCGGCAGCGGGAGAAATCCTGATTCCCCAGTATGTCGTCGAGATAGGGCTCAAATTCAGGATCATTCAAACAAATTGCAATATCGCTCGCAAAAAGTTCGGAAGGGAAAGAGCGGTTGCAATTGGTGCAAACTTTTTCAAGTTAAAGCTTATCGGAAGTTTTACTCATTGTACTCACCTTATCCTAAATAGACCATAACCATAGCAAAATTCGCGGCTCGGCAAGCCGATTGCTTTTTCTGCTCCTATACAGCCTTGATGATCAGGTAAAAGTCTTGGTTTACCGGCTGTCGTAAGGCCGCTTTCTTGCCTGTACTGTGCTCTTTTATAAGTAAAGTCCACGGACCGGAAGTCGAAAAGTCACGCCTGCACGGTACCCTCAATAATCCCCTTCACATCAGCAGGGTTTCTGGATACCGCCCACGTCCACTTTCCAAAACCGCCATGTTCATTTACGGCCTTCACCCATTCATCCAGGAACCTGCGTTTTGTCTTATCACGCTGAGTATCCTGTCCTTTGGTTTCAATGATGAGAAGGTCTCCAGTCTTGAGCCGGATAATAAAATCCGGCCGAAATTTCCTGACCACTCCGTCAAAGACATAAAGGATTTCAAATCCAAGGTGGTCGTTTTTAACCCATGCCTCAACATGGGGGTTATGATCCAATTCAAAGGCTTCACTGGCCTCCCACGTACTGTCAAAGACACACATATTGATGTGAGATCTTCGGGTGTGTTCACAGGGCTTACCCGTATACCACGCCTGCATATTTCCGGTAGAACGAATGGGGAAGTCTCTATCAAATATAGGTTCTATGGATTCTGAGTTCTCAAAACGAATGGCTTCCCAGATATGCTGGACCACTTTGTTCATGTTAAGTGTCAGGAGAATACGATGTTTGACATCATCTTTATAAAACAGCGGCGGCAGTATTTGAATCCTGTCAGATGCAATAAACGTCTCTACCAGCCGTATCAACTGGGCCAACAAATATTCTTTGCTCGCCTTCCAGCCGGGTTTTATTTGATCGAAGACATCTCTTGCCGTTTCAAAAATGATCTTCTGTATCCTGAACTTTCGCGCCAGATCTTCGAGATCAATCGTTGAAATCCGGGTAACATCGGGCTTTCCTTCCACCATGGGGGCAAGCTCTGCCAGGGTTGCAGTATCATAGGCTGATAATTCCAGGGGAGGCACCCTATCCATATCCAGATTGAGCACTGGTTTAAAGACATGTTCGATCCGAATGACATTTGGCCAGCTTATCTCGAATTGACTTTTCTCAATGACCGCTTCAATGCGTGTTTTGGGTGTGGGTGGTGGTGGCGGTGGTCCGTCCCTGGATTCGTGCGGCAGGAAAGTGAAAGGCACCCCGAAGATATTGACATACTCGGCTTCGAACAAGCCCGTTTCCGGATTGACCTCATAAGAGGTCCTCCTCAAGCCCCGGCCAACCACCTGTTCACACAGTAATTGGCTGGAGAAGGCGCGAAGTCCCATAATATGCGTCACGGTCTTTGCATCCCAGCCCTCGGAAAGCATACCCACGGAGATCACTTTTTGCACAGATTCGCCCTGTTTGCCAAACTGGCCAACGGTGTCGACTATTTTGCGGAGAGACTCTGCCTGTTCTTTCTTGGACAGCTTGCGGGTTGGCCCGTTTTTCGATTCATCCTCCTGAGCGGCATCATCAAAGGAAACAGCTTCTTCCTGAGCCTCGGCCAGTTCAAGGACCTTGGAATCAATATGTAGAATTTTCTTCGGGATGCACAACTCATCAATGCGGATCTTTTTGTGGTCAAAGGCATATTTCACGCGAGCGGCAGTCTCAGTCCGGTTTGCAACGGAAATCATAACCGGAGGGGTCTTAAATCCGGCATCCTCCCAGGTTTTGGCTGTTTCCAGCCAGTCCTTTCCTAGGAGATAATACCCATTGGTTACTAGATCGGGTAAGGGTTCGTGCGGTTCCGCCTTCCTGTTAATATCGTCTTTTACTTCATGGTCATTGTAAATATGATAAAGACGGGACTTATAATCCTTCGTCAGTTTACCATCATCTCGGACTACTACTCGCGGGGTCTTTACGAGACCTGACTCTATGGCGTCATTCAGCCCGAAATCGCTGACAATCCATCCGAAAAGGGCCTCATCCGAGCTCTTCTTGCCCGAAGGAGCGAAGGGGGTGGCTGAAAAATCATGGCAGGCTAATATGTTTCTTGCTTCATGGATTCGATCCAGTCCGTTCACCCATATGGTCGCTTCTTCCAATTCTGTCTTTTTTACCCCTTTTACCTTTGACTCGGCAGGCACTCGCCACGCATGGTGAGCTTCATCATTGATCACAACAATGTTATTTGCCTTCGCCATTGCGCCTAAGACTTCATGGACATATGCCTCGTCACTCTTCACACCCCTTTTATCAACGCTCTTTTTTTTGGCGATCTTTTCTTCGCTCTCCCATTGAAGGGCGTGCCAGTTGCGGATGAGGATTTTACCCTGGCGCAGTTTCTCCCGAAGCCCAAGGGGCACGATACTGAACTCATCATAGTAGTTATCAAGGCCGGAAGGCATTAGCACCTGAAGACGGCTTTTTACTGTAAGTCCCGGCGCAACAACGAAAATATGTTTGGAGAACCTTACATCCTGGGGATAGGTCATCTTGTTTAATACCTGCCAGGTAATCAGCATGGCCATTACAATGGTCTTGCCGGAACCGGTTGCCATCTTGGAACAAAGGCGCTTAAACGTCCCTCGATCCGAAGGAATATCTATGCCTACCCTCTCTGCACTTGGCGCTTCGGTAAGCCAGATGAGGGTCTCAATAGCCTCCAACTGGCAGAAAAAGAATTGTCGATATTCCCGTTCTTCAGGGTTCTTCCAATAATCTAACAATCGCTTGGTAATCCCCGTAACTCCCGGATACCCCTCTTTGCGCCACGCATCGACGCGGGTCCTGATCTGGTTTACCAGTGGAATCTCAACGAAAACACCGGGATCATCAAATGCCTTTGATCCTTCAGAAGCAACCACATAGCCTGCCGGCCGCCTCCCCTCTTTGAGCGTAAACAACCGGGTCTCCCTGTCATAACTCCAGTAATGCTTGGGCACCTCATAGGGAGAATTAATAATGAGTTGATCTATCTTATTACTCGTCGTGTTTTTCATGCCCTTCAAGACCTTCAGGTTCTTATTCCTTTATCAAAACAGTAAATCCTTCCTGCTCGAAATGGCGGTCATTGGTGAGAACTTCAAGCAATGATTCAGCCCTCATAACATTCATAGAAATACAATCGGTCAAGCTATACTCCTTGTCACTTCGGTTTTCATAAAGGGTCAGCCCTTTTAAGAAAGAGTCACGAGTCTGAGGAACAACCCTTACATTTGGATTTTCCAGGATAGCACGGACCATTTTTGCTGCTTGTTTTCGCATAGACTTGCCGCTTGAAAGGGTGGTCAAAAACTCATTCAACACTTCGTCCGTTGTAACTATAAATACCTCGCCCAAAGCTGCTCTGGCCGTTTTAGCCGCCTTTGCCCAAGAATCATTAGGCTTCACCACCGCAATCCAGTAATGTGAATCTGCAAAAACCGTTTTCATTTTTTGGGTACCCCGTACAAGTAATGATCTAAATGATCATTCAGATCACTGGGGAGTCTGTCCCATTCTTCTTGGGGAATTTCTCCGGCAAGCTCTTCCAACAAGTCTTCAATCGGCCGTGCCGACTTATCGTAATGTGTCTCGGAAGTGGTAAGCCTTAATTCATCCACCTGCAAAACTCGAAGAAGTTTTCCTTTTGGCGAGTATTCTCCAGAACCCTTAACAAACATTCGAGCTGTTTTGTGCTCTTTCAGCGCTGTTGTAACCCGATCCTCCTGTTCGGGGGTAAAAACCACCGTGACCGCGGTGTCTTCACCTGACCAGAGCTGGAACCGACCCTTCTTGACATCGGCTTCAAATACTTCTCCACTAATTGCGACACGATCTTCGTGGGGTGTTTCAACGAATTCTTCCAGCTTTTGTCTGTGTGCAAGTGTTAAATACGCGGGCTTCTTCTCTGACACTTTCATTTCCACTGCCTCATCATCACCAAGGCTTTGACCCCACCTGGCATACTCGGGCAGCAATGACCTCGGGAATCTTTCGGGTAGCGGAGTGTCCGACCCCAGGGCCTCAAATACCTCATGAGCCAATTTAACCGCTTCATTGATCTCAACGGGTTCGGGTTCCCATAGGGTCGTTTGGTCTTGTTCTTCTATGAACACCTCAAGCGGTGCAGTTGCACTCCCATCTTCAATTTTTCTCAGACACAAACGCACCCTTTCTTCAAAATGGGATGGTATGCGTTCACGATCAGGATTCGCGGCTCGCCAGAGTGTTTTGGCTGTTTCTGCCACCATCTTCTGAAATTGGCTCAATTCGCTCAGGGCTTGCAAATCAAAGGCGTGGTCACGAAACCTTTCACCTTTAAAGGTCAGCCTTACCACTTCTTTCCATCTACCAGCCATTATTGCACCTCCATGATCTTTAGTGATTCGATTCCCCGGTCATCCACGATCTTTACTGCTATGCGTCGGTTGTCGCCCGTTTCGAACGGCAACGAAACCGTCCCCCGATAGGCTTCGATAAGCTCCTCGTCGATCTCCGCTTTCAGGTTTTTTGCCAGGCGCGACTAGCCGTCTTTTTGGCCGGACATGGGGAAAAACACCTGTTTAGGGAAAAGGCTCCTGCCATCATAGTCGGTATCCAGCATCCATATGCTGATCTTATCCGTTCCACCCGATTCAA
>CAYWMP010000004.1:0-78626 GCA_964459445.1 uncultured Desulfobacteraceae bacterium | reverse complement strand
GGAGCAGGAAGACAATGCTCAGTCCCTCTTTGATTATGCGGAAACTAAACGAACCTTTGAAGGCGAAAAGAGGCCGCCATTATGAGCATGATCCGAATATCTTCGACAGCCCGTCTGAGCATTGGCTTGGCCGTCTTAACAATAGGCATCTTGCTTTCCGCCGATCTGATCGGCCTCATTCCAAACCGCTCCAAGGTCGTTCTTGATGAGAGAAAGAAGACCCTCGAATCACTGGCGGTGCATTGCTCGGTAGCGGCTCAAAGGGACGATGCCGAGACGATTCGGAATACTGTGGAAGCTCTGGTGAAAAGGAATGAGGACATCCTCTCCGCAGCAGCCTTCAGAGTGGGCGGGAAACTCCTGGTACAGGCAGGGGATCACAGCGCAAACTGGAAAGGGACCCACATAAAGGCGTCTTCATCGACAAACGTTCGCGTCCCCGTCTTCAATGAGGACAGGCTCTGGGGCATGATCGAGGTCCGCTTCAAGCAGATCGGCGGAAGAGGCATTTCAGGAATTCTGATGGGAACGCTTGTCAGGTTGATTCTGTTTTTCCTTCTTGCGGGCTTCGTCGTATACCGTTTCTTCTTGAAGAAAACGCTTCGGCATTTAGATCCCTCCTCTGTCGTACCACCCCGAGTCAAAGCGGCCCTGGACACCTTGTCGGAAGGCATTGTCATCGTGGACAAGAACGAACGCATTGTCCTGGCCAATGCCGCCTTTGCGAAGAAAGTCGGCCAACCCGCCTCGTCGTTGCTGGGGGTCAAGGCCACGAAGTTGAACTGGACCCTGCCGCAATCCAAAGAAGCAGCCCAAGAGTTTCCCTGGATTCAGGCACTGAGTGATAAACAAAGCCACTCCGGCCTCCGACTGGGCCTGCCCACGGCAGCAGGCCAATGGCAAACGTTTATGGTTAATGGGGCGCCTATTCTTGATGACGGGGGGAACTGCCGGGGGGCATTGGCGACATTCGATGACGTGACCAAAATGGAAGAGCAAAATGAACAGCTTCAAGTCATGTTGAAAAAGCTCGAGAAGTCCCGCGATGAGATACGTAGTAAGAACAAGGAACTCAAGATTCTTGCCACAACGGACCCCCTGACCGGCTGCCTGAACCGGCGCTCCTTTTTTGAGAGATTTGAAATAGATTTCAGTTCATCCAAGCGATACGGCCATGATCTGTCCTGCATCATGCTCGACATCGATCACTTTAAGAATATTAACGACACCCACGGACATGCTGCCGGAGATCGGGTGCTTAAGGGTGTGGCCAGCGTTCTTACCTCGCTGTTGCGAAAATCCGACGCCATTGGCCGGTACGGCGGCGAGGAGTTCTGCATTGTTTTGCCGCACATTGACATCGATGGCGCCCTCCAGGCAGCGGAACGCTACCGACGGGGGATAGAATCTTACGATTTCTCGGGCATATCCGTCACCGCCAGTTTTGGTGTTTCCTGTGTAGATTCCGGCGTCGGCGATGTGTCGGAACTCATCGACCGGGCCGATAAGTCCCTCTATGCTGCAAAGGACGGCGGACGTAATCGTGTCGTCTGTTTGAGACAAGCCAACCCCGGCGCCATTGATGAAATTTCAGAAGTCACGGCAGTGGATAACAGGATCACGTCGAAGGGAAACGCAACCCACCCAGTTGCAGAGCCCGGCTTAACATTAGCCGATGCCGATGATAATGTCCTCCGTCAGGTGCAGACGGCGTCCCATGTTGATGAAGCCGGTTCAACAGGGCATGACGGCCACGATGCCCCCCTTGGCCAGGGAGATACAAAAGAAATAGTGGACAGCGCCGAATCCAGCAAAACCGCTGACCCGATGAACATAGCCCTTTCACCAGACCAGGCTGCTCCCATGCCAGAGGTTGATGCATTATATGCCCCCTTCCCCGGGAGCGCTGAGCCAGAAAGACCGAAATCGGAAGGGTCGAAGTTACACAAAACAGCATCAGCTATTTCTGAAGAAGACGAGGTATCTCAAGATGATTCCCATCACCTTGTCGGAAACAGGGATGCCCTTGGCTTAGTCTCCAATGCACTAAAAGATTCATACAAGAGCTCCGGGTCCATGGGACTCCATGTCTCCCACAATAAGAGGGGTGATGCCGCCGTGCAACTTAATGAGAACGGCAGTTGGGCTGATAGTGGAAAGCCCGGAAATAAGAAAAGGTCTCACTCGAACGCCATTTCCAGGGCTGCAAAGGCTCTGAGGCAAACGCCGGAAATTGAGAACACCCCATGAATTCCGAGAATTGGGCGTTTAATATTAAAGTTTTTTCGGTTCTTTACCGATATTATGATTGATATTTGCATTTTGAAATCACTGACAAAAACCTCCCAAATGTGAATGTAATTTTAAATGCCCTCGTTGCTCAGGTCGAGAGACGTTTCTCGCCAACAAACAGCTCGAGGGTCAGATGATTTATGCGTGACCTTGCTCTCTAAGGTCGCGAAGTTGAATTCCTTCGGGGAAGGGATAAGTTCACTGAGATAAGGGGCTCTCTTTGCAAAAGAGCCTTTTGACTCTTCTCTGAAACTCAAATAAGCGAGGGAAAGAACATGGCGATGTTAAACGATGCAGCATCTATAAAGAGGTATGAAGAGGAGGTGGATTCTCCGATAACGGACAGCCTCACCGGTCTTTTCAACCACGGGTTTTTCTCGATATCATTGGGCATGGAAATCGGGAGATCCATGAGATATGGTGAACCGGTGACCCTGGCCCTGTTCGATATTGACGCTTTTGCGAGTTTTAACAGACGCCATGACCACTGCAAGGGCGATCGCGTGTTGAAGGGAGTTGCTGAGATAGTCAAGAATAACATCCGACAAGTGGATATTGCTGCCAGGTTCTCGGGGGATGTCTTTGCTGTCATCTATACAAAATCAGATATCGCCCCGGCCGCTGAAGCTGCAGAGAGAATCAGGGAGGCCGTAAAAAGGACCTTTGATAGCGAACCGACCGTCAGTGTGGGTCTTGCCAGCCACCCTGCTAATGCCAAGAGCCAGGAGGGGCTTTTGAGCAAGGCGGAAGAGGCTTTACTGCATGCCAAGATGATGGGTAAGAACAATCTCTACTATTTCGAAGAAGATACACCGCAGTCTCATTCCAAACCAACTATTCTGATTGTGGATGATGACCCAACCAACGTCAAACTGATGGAGGCCTATCTCTTTCATTCAAGCTACGAGATCGTAAAGGCATATGACGGAGAAGAAGCCCTGTCCATTGTCAATAATATGGGTGTGGATCTCGTCCTTCTGGATATCATGATGCCCGGCATAGATGGTTATGAGGTTTGTCGTCGTTTGAAACAAAGTGAAGCCACAAACCTTATCCCCGTGGTGATGGTGACTGCCTTGAATGATACCAAGGCAAAGGTCAAAGCCCTGGAGTACGGCGCCGATGATTTCGTTACAAAACCACCCAAAAGGGTGGAGCTTCAAGCCCGGGTGAAATCTCTTTTGAGGATAAAATATCTTAATAATAGCTTGACTACGGTTGAGAAAGTTCTGATGTCCCTCGCAAATGCGGCAGAGGCAAAAGACGATTCTTCGCAGGGACATGTCCAAAGAGTGGCGAGTATGGCCGTAGCCTTGGGGCGCACCATGGGCCTCCCCGAGACCGATATCCAGGCCCTGAGACTCGGGGGCATCCTCCATGACATAGGGAAGATCGGGGTATCCGGCGACATCTTGAATAAGCCGAGTACTCTCAATGACCAAGAGTGGGAAGTTGTCAAGGGGCATACTGATGTGGGTTACAGAAGTTGTCTCCCCTTGGCCAAGAATCTGGGCCCTGCTCTGGATATCATTCGGCATCACCATGAGAGACTGGATGGCTCGGGTTATCCGGACGGCCTAAGCGGCGAAGAACTCACGATCCCTTCACAGATTATGACCGTCGCGGATATGTATGATGCCATGACCACCGACAAACCCTACCGCAAGGCCATGACCAAAGAAAAGGCCCTCGAAATCCTTTATCAAGAGGTGGAAGACGGTAAGCTGGATAAAGAAATCGTGCAAAAACTAATGGAAACTATCGGGGGTGATTCTATCCTTTCGGAATAGAAAACTCCTGGTGGATGAAGAGGAAAAGTTGAAGATGAAGCTGGTTGAGGCCTTACTTTTGCAATCAGTCTCCCGTAGAACTCAATTGCGTGGAAGCTGGGCGCTTGGTGCGATTGGAGATTATCTGGGTAAGTGAATCAAGGGGGGTCACGATGGCCAGCTTCCCTTCTTGAATTCTGTATGTTTCCGCCAAACGAAGGGCCTCCTCGAAATCAGTGAAATCCCTAAGCCTCACGGTGTGCCATTCCTTTTCCAATCTGTCTAAGAGCCCCTTCACATAGGGATTGTACCCTCTTTGCCTGAGACGAGCCGCCAGCCTTTCCGCGTTTTCTTTCACAAGGAATGCCCCTACCTGAACCGAGTATGCCTTTTTCGTTTGAAGCAAAGGGATGTCGCTTATCTTAGGTCTGTCATTCTCCGTTTTCTTTCTCAAGGGACTTGGCTTAACGGCCACTGGACTGGCGTATGTTTTAGTTTGATGCCTTTCTATCTTGTCCTTTCCCACTCCAGCAGTGCGTTTGATCTTTTGCCTTACCATGGGTTTAAAATCAGGCCGGGTATCCGGATTTTGCGTTTCATGTTTAAGAGGGATATTCGGAAGACTTGAAAGTATCGACCTGTTTGGTTCTTCAGCGGACTTGTCTTGTGTCTGGCTTTTTGCTGTTTTTTCTTGAATCCCCTGTTTTTCGGATTCGAGAAAATCCCCGTCATCAAGATGCATGGGGGATCCGCCCATTCCCCTATGATCTGCTTCTGCATCGGTTTTCTCCAAGCCGGCCAGGGCCTTCAGCTTGTAATCAAACTCGGTTAAAGCCTTTACTTTATAGGCCAATTGTTTGATTCGCCCAGCCAACTTGATAAAATGCCCTTCCTGGAATTGGCTTTCCTGTTCCATTTTTGCCAGCTTTGGAATCTGTGCCTTGAGGGAGAGATAATCGCGAATGAACCAGACAGGGGTTGTTAAGGAGATGAGCATAATAGGTATGAATAAAAACAAGAGGATCCTCGGAACTCTGAAATGTCTGAGTTCATTCGTGTCTTCGGGCATCAGGACTATGGTCATCTTTTTCCAGGTCACGATTCTCTTTCCTTTTCTCAGAGCGGTCGATTCCATAACCAGTTGTTTGGCGGTTTAGTTCCTTAACAGTTTGGCTCTCTTATCGCTTAAGGTTTTCATTTGTAGTCTATCGGGTTTGAAGTAGCCACGGGAAGAGACTCCGGTCATCTATTTCTTATAGCAACAGGGATGCCAATAGGGGGCATGCTGAGGAATAAAATCAAATTCCAGCAATAGTAAATGATTCCAATCAGATGAGATTAATCGACGAAAGCCCTATCGAGTTACCTTGGAGTATTTATGGAAAATTCTGATTTCCAATTGTCAATATGAGGAAATTCCGCCAAAGGTTTGACGGAATTTCACCAGCGCATAGCAAAGAGCCCGGAGTGAAGGGCATCGGCGGCATGAGAAAGAAACCTGTACCGTCGGATTTTCCACGAATAGGGGATTTTCATCCAGCCAGGACGGAGCCTTCCGTTCGACACACTTGACAATATACACCTAATACCGTAAAGTCTACTCGACGATTTTTGCAAATAAACGTTCATTTTGATTTACGGAGGAGATACAATTGCTGGACCTAAGTGAGTTTTTTGGCATTCAAACGAGCCTCGTTGCCAGTGTGACCAGGGATCGAAAACGGTTTTTATACTCCGGTATCGACTGGAATACGCCTCTTATGGGTATTGTCGGGAGTAGGGGAACCGGCAAGACAACCATGCTGCTTCAGCACCTTGCAGAAACTGACACCCGAGAGCAGCGGGAACTCTTCATCTCCGCAGACCATATCCATGTGCAGTCCGTGGGACTCTACGAAATCGCCTCGAGTTTCTTTCGCCTCGGGGGTGAAAAGATTATTATTGATGAAGTGCACAAGTATACTAATTGGCAGCAGGAGTTGAAGAATCTGTATGACTCTTTTCCAGGGGCAAAGATCTTTTTTTCCGGAAGTTCCACTCTGGCCCTTCAAAAGGGAAAAGGCGATCTTTCGAGACGAGCGGTCTTTTATACGCTCCCCGGTTTGTCGTTTCGCGAATACCTTCATTTTGCTCATGGATTGAGGATGCTGCCGGTTTCATTACAGAGTGTCCTAGAAGATCATGCGGCCATAGCTTCAGAGATCTTGACAAGAGGACCGATTTTAGGTCATTTCAAGGAATACATGAACTATGGTGTTTATCCCTTCTTCCTTGAGGGACGTGAAGAGTACTTTCCCAAGCTCCTAAACGTTATTGAAAAGGTCCTCTATGAAGACATCCTTGTGGTGACGGGCATCAAACCCTCCAGCATTCCTGTCCTGAAACGCATATTGTGGCTTATCGCCACCTCACAACCTTTTACACCGAATATCGAGAGAATGTCCCGAGATCTAAGAATCTCCAAGGAATACGTGTATAATTATTTGGACTCCTTGGAGCGGGCTGGTTTGCTCCTGAGCCTTTTGCCTTCCTTGACGGGTTACAGACTCATACGCAAGCCCTCAAAGGTCTACATGGACAACACAAATCTCTTGAGGGCCGTGGTTGGGGAAATCGGCTTAAGAAACCAGGAGGGTGCAGCACGTGAGACCTTTTTTGCACATCAGCTCAAGGCCGCTGGGTTGAGTATGCGAATTCCCAATCAGGGGGACTTTCTGGTTGAAGGCAGATACCTCTTCGAAATTGGGGGAAAAAAGAAGGGGAAAGGACAAATCGCAGGCGCTGAGGAAGACGCCTTCATCGTGAAGGACGACATAGAAATAGGACATGGGAATTTTATACCATTATGGCTATTTGGATTTCTATATTGACCGAATAAGGGCGGGGCAACCAACGGCAGGCCTTGCTGGTTGGGGCGGCCCTTTCCGTTTTGGAAGCGGTGTGCGGCCTGCCCGTCGAAATCCATTACCACAAGGGGAATCCCATGGTCGTGCCCCTGGTATAGGATCGGAATAGGCAACGAGTAGGGGGACAACGCTTCCACACAATGAGATCGAATATCAGCTTGGCGGGATCTTTGTCCACATCATACTTGAGTTCTTTCGTGAAAATGGCATCTGGGATTTTTTTTTAGGCGCAGGTCGGTTCTGTTGTCGGCGCCTGGTGTGGAGGAAAGGCCATGACGGATAACAGAATTCAAATGGAGCGAAAATTCTGGGACCGGTTCGCTGGAAGATACGACAGGTTCGTGGATCGGTGGATCAAAAGCTACCCCTTGCTCTTGGAAAGGATCTCCCTGGAAATCCCGATGGGCTCGACCGTACTGGAGGTGGCTTCCGGAACCGGGTTGCTTGCCCTGAAGATGGCTGAAAAAGCGGGCCGCGTCTACGCGGTCGATATCTCTCCGGCCATGGTAGAGCAGGCGCGAAAAAAGGCTGCTGCGAGGGGACTTGAAAACGTAACCTTTTTGGTTGAAGATGCCTATGCGCTGCCCCTTGAAAGCGAGGTGTTTGATGCGGCGATATGCAGCAATGCTTTGCATAACATGAAGGCGCCGGAGATCGCCCTGTCCGAAATGAGAAGGGTCCTTAAAGAAGATGGCAAGCTCCTGACCCCGACCTTCTGTCATGGCGAGGGTTTCAAATCAAGGCTCTTGTCCATGCTTATGGGATTCACAGGTTTTCCGGCCTATCATCGCTTCACTATCGAGGCATTAGCGAACCTGATACGTGACTCCGGGTTTTCCCTGATCAAACGGGAGGTGATCGAAGATGCCATTCCTATGGCATTTATGGTTGGCAAGAAGAGGTAGCTTCTCCAATGAGGTTTCGGCCGCCCCGTTTGCTCCTTCACCTCTGCAACACTCTTCGCTGCTTCCTTGGAAAAAAAGAGTTGTTATCAACTCAATAACTCAACTCATCAATCTTCAGTAGACAATCCCTGTCCCTAAATAAAAAAGGCGACTTTACGCCGCCTAAGTTATTGAAATGGCGGAGAGAGAGGGATTCGAACCCTCGGTAGAACTTTCGCCCTACACTCGCTTAGCAGGCGAGCGCCTTCAGCCAACTCGGCCATCTCTCCGCGGTTTCGCTGATGCGAAACACTGGTAGCTATTGGCTATTAGCCAGTAGCTTTTTTTTCGCTGTCTAATCTCTAATTGACTTGCTCCTATTCCCCTTTAAGCCACATGCCATAAGCTATAGGCCACCTGTGGCTATTGGCCCTCGGCCAGTAGCTTACAATTTATTCCTTCAGCTTTTTTCTGAATGATACGAGTTGCTTTACTAGCTTGTGAGCCCTTTCTTCAATATCATCATTCAGATTATTGTCTATGAGTTCATAAAGTGTGGCTAGATCAAAACCAGCAACAGTTTCGTAGACAGACCGAATTGAGATTCCTAGAAACCTCGCGAATTCGGCGTCGGAATTATCACCTGATCCCTCTGCTATATTAAGAACAATAGAATTGAGCGCCCTTCCTAGCTGATCAGAAAGACCCTTATCCTTTTTCTCTATATGCCTTTTTACAATATCGCGGCAGTACTTGCAGTATTCTTTGGCATCTTGATAGACGCGAAACTCTTTGAATCTGAAGCGCTTCAATTGCTACCCTAATAACCACAATTCCACTCAGTTAAATGCCAAAAGCTACTAGCCACAAGTGAAATCCTGTAAAACTGGATTTCTTGGCGGAGGGAGTAGGATTCGAACCCACGGTCCCTTTCGGGACAACGGTTTTCAAGACCGCCGCCTTCAACCACTCGGCCATCCCTCCGGGAAATCGCCACAGCGATTTACTGGTTGCTATTAGCTTGTTGCTAGTAGCATGCTACAAAAAAGTGGATATTAATACTTCCTCACTAAGGAGTCAAAGGGTTTTCAGCCCATTTTTTCTCTCATGAGACGGATGGTTGCACCATAGTCTTCGCTGCCAAATATCGCCGAACCCACCACAAAAACATTGGCGCCTGCCTCAGACACTGGGCCTATGGTATTGGGACTAATGCCGCCGTCAACCTCGATGTCAACATCCAAACCCCTCCGATCTATCATCCCTTTCAGTCGTTCGATCTTCGGTATCATATTAGATATAAATGCTTGACCGCCGAAACCGGGATTCACGGTCATCAACAGGACCATATCCACATCATCCAGGACATATTCAATCGCTTCAATAGGTGTTGCAGGGTTTAATGATACAGCCGGCTTCGCCCCAAGCTTTCTAATGTGCTGAATTGATCTGTGCAGGTGGTCTACGGCCTCGGCATGGACCGTGAGGGAATCTGAACCGGCCTTCACAAATTCCTCAGTAAAATGATCGGGATCTGAAATCATCAAATGGACATCAAGGGGCAATTTTGTAACTCGTCGTACCGCTTTCACCACCAGTGGCCCAATCGTAATATTGGGGACAAAATGGCCGTCCATGACATCAACATGGATATAGTTCGCGCCTGCCTTCTCAACCGCCTGCACTTCTTCCCCTAGCCTTGAAAAATCAGCCGAGAGTATTGAGGGTGCTATCTTCTTCATATTCTTCTCCGTATTAGTCATTGGTCATTAGCCATTAGACATTTGTGGTTTGGATGCTCGGGCTGAATCAAAAAACCTTTCTTTGCTCCATGCTCCATGCTCCATGCTCCTTGCTCTATGCTAGCTTTTTGTAAACAGCGCTGCAAAAAGGCCGTCCATTTCATGGATATGGGGATAGGACTGAAAAAAACCTTCCCTATTGACAAGAGGCCGAGCCCAAACAGGGGCGTCATAGGCAAGATTTATTGATTCCAGATCCTTGTTTCTCTCAAGGCAGTCCTCTACGACTTCTTCGTTCTCCTCTTTTGAAATCGTACAGGTCACATACAACATCCTCCCCCCCTTTTTGAGGACGGAAGCTGCGCCCTTCAATATCGTCTTCTGTAACCTAGCCAGACGTTTGATGTCCTTTACATCCCGGTTCCATTTACCGTCGGGATGCCTAGAAAGGACTCCAAGCCCCGAGCAGGGTGCATCTACCATAATTCCATCAAACCGGCACCGAATAAGCGACGACAGACCAAAAGCCGCATCTGCTACAACCGGATCGATGTTATGAATTCCGAGCCTTTCTGAGTTCCTCGCAAGGTCTATCAGCCTCCTTGCGCTTATGTCAAGGGCGAGAACATTTCCCCGCCCTTGCATGAGTTCTGCCATATGACCGGCCTTGCCCCCTAATCCGGCGCATACGTCGAGCACTGAATCCCTCGGTTGGGGCGCCAGGAGATGGGACATGAGTTGTGTTGCCTGGCCCTGGACCTGAAGCAGCCCTTCCCGAAAGGTATTTAGACCGTCTATCCTTCCTTTAAGTCCTTCCAAGAAGATGCCGTCCGGAGCCTTTGGCGTTGGTATTCCCACAACATTTTCTTGTTTGAGCCGCTCTATCAAGGCCGTTCGATTGATTTTCAGAGTGTTCGTTCTGACAATAAGCTTTGGGACTCTATTTCCCGCCTCCAAAAGGTCCTGTGCGGTATCCTTTCCAAGTTCTCTTGTCCACTTTTTTACCAGCCACTCCGGATATGAAAAGAAGGTTGAAAGATACCCTATAGGATCTTTCTTTGGATCGGGGAAAGAGAAATCGTCCTTGTTTCTGCAAATGTTTCTGAGAACCCCATTTACAAAAGAAACCACATGCTTAGACTCGCGGACCTTCACCTGTTTCACTGCTTCATTGACTGCGGCGGATTCAGGTACCTTGTCCATAAAGTAGATTTGATAGAGGGCGAGCCGGAGAATATTTAGATTCCGGGGCGTAATCTTTCTTAGGGGGAAATGAACGGCCTGCCCGATGATCCAATCGAGCCGAAGCCGCCAGCGTTGAACACCCTGGACCAAATGGATAATAAAGCCCCTGTCCCTGGCATCCAATTGATCTTGATTGCCAAGGGCCTCGTCCAAAAGGTATGCGTTTGGCTGTTGTTTTAATGACAGCCGATCCAGTACTTTCAGTGCTATGTCCCGTGGCTTGTCCAATATCCATCCATGGCAGCAATTAGAACTTCTCAATAAGCGGGGACTCAACAATCTCTTCACGGGGACAAATAAAAAAAGGCCTAGGGATTAAGGCCTAAGGCTCAAGGCAAAAAATTTCTTCCTTGTGCCCCATACCCTTTGCCTTATGCCATTTCTTTTTGATCCCCGAGCCCCCGCTTAAACAAATGCACTTTGAAACTTAAATTGATATGTCCGAAAATACGCTCGGGCCTTCCAAGAATGGTTCAATTTCCGTATCTATTTATTGACTCCGAATACCGTCCCCTCTGGTAAGGAAAATCCCCTTAAAAAATCAACCACAGGAAGTCTTTTTTTTCCCGGATACTGGATCTCGCTCATCCCCACGATGCCTTTCCCGGTTTGCACAAGCAGTCTTTTCTCTTCGTGTCCCAACACCGTCCCCGGAACACCGCCGGAGCGCCCTTCATCCACTACAGTGGCGGAGAAAAGCTTCAATTCCTTGCTATCGAGGATTGTGCGTGCGCCGGGAATCGGATCAAGGCCCCTGATGTGGGCGCACACTTTTACGGCCTTGTCCCGCCAATCAATCAGGCAATGTCGGCGCTCAATCTTTCCTGCATAGGTAGCCTTTGTGCCATCCTGCGAATTTCCTGAGAGGGGCTTCCCGGCCGTCTGCCTTAAAAACCTGACCATGAAGCCTCCACCTATGGCAGCGAGCCGATCATGCAATTGGCCTGCGGTTTCGTCCTCCATGATGGGGACTTTTTCTTGAAATAGGATCGGCCCCGTATCCAACCCCTCATCCATCTGCATGATGGTCAAACCCGTGTTTTGTTCATTGTTCATGATGGCCCGTTGTATCGGGGCGGCGCCCCGGTATTCGGGCAAAAGAGAGGCATGGATATTGAGAACACCCCAATGAGGTATTTCCAGCAGATTTTTCTTTAATATCTGCCCAAAGGCAACCACGATAATGAGGTCAGGATTCTCGCCCTTGATCAATTCACAGAAATGGGGATCCGAAGCCTTTTCCGGTTGCAGCACTTTCAGGCGTTTTTCTACGGCCAGCGCCTTAATGGGCGGCGCCGCCATCTTCTTCCCTCTTCCCTTCGGTCTATTGGGCTGCGTGACCACCGCGTGGATATCATATCCCCCTTCAATAAGAGCCTCCAATGTGGGCACCGCAAAATCGGGCGTTCCCATAAATATCAGTTTTGGGTTACGGGGAAAGTTCTCTTTAGAATGGGACATCATTTTTAATCGCCGTTATACTGAACTAATCTTGTAATGGAAGGACGATCGGTGGTTTCCCGAAAATATTAACATCGAACGCCCAACATCGAATGTTGAATTCAAAAAGATAAAGAAAAAGACTAATGATCCTGAATAAAGGTTGTTCGTGAATACGTATCAAAACGGCCAAGAAGAAATGCCACTTTATTATTCGATATTGGATGATTATTTTTCATTCGACGTTGGACGTTCAATGTTCGATGTTCAACGTTCAGCTTACAACAAACCCGCACGGTATAAATTTATCCGTGAATTTTGTAAAACAACTTAGCTCCTTGGGGGTAATTTACCTTCCAGGGGCCTACCCGTTCTTGAGCATCTTCTTCAGCTTTTTCTTGTACAGGGCTCTCTTGAGGCTGCTGATGTGATCAATGAAAAGTTTTCCGTTAAGGTGATCGATTTCGTGCTGAAGGCAAATAGCCAATAACCCTTCGGCCTCGATGTCCACAGGCTTGCCGTCTCTATCCACACCACGAACCTTTATCTGGGAGTGGCGTTTAACCTCGGCCGTATAGTCCAGAACGCTGAGACAGGCCTCTTCATGCAGAATGCTCCCTTCAACAAGGACAATCTCAGGGTTGATAATAACGGAGAGCTTTCGGCCGTCTTCCTTTGGGGTAAGATCATAAATGAGAATCCGTTTCGACTCACCAACCTGATTGGCGGCCAGACCGATGCCCGGCGCCGCATACATGGTTTCAGCCATGCCGTCCACGAGGTCCTGAATATCTTCGTCAATGTCCGAGATGGGTTCAGTCTCTATTCTTAGGACAGGTTCAGGGTAGGTGAGTATTTTAAATTTATCCGACATGTCAAAACCTTGTTTAAGGTTCAGGGTTCAAGGGTTCAAGGGTTCAAGGGTTACGGTTTACCAGTTAGGGTCTTCAAAATTAAACCGATCAACTTTGGTAAGCGAAAATATTTGCTAATGTTAAAGCCTCATTCTCTATAAATCAAGTTAAGAGCTTTACAAAACCGACTTGACTTTTTCGAACCGTACTCCTATTCAAAAGGGCATTATGAATGCGCTGGTAAACTTTTTATTTGAAGTCGGTATGTTGAAAAAGACGCCCCGCACCGGATATCAATTCCTGGGATCGGGAGGTGAAACCGTTGCTGAACATTCATTTCGGACCGCGGTTATAGGGTATTTGCTCGCTACCCAAGAACCGGGTGCGGATTCTATGAAGGCAACACTCATGTGCCTGTTTCACGATCTCCATGAAGCCAGAACGGGTGACCAGAATTACGTCAATAAGAGGTATGTGAGAGTAGACGAAGAAAAGGCCCTAAAAGATTTGACCAAAGGCCTGCCCATCGGAAATCAAATCCTCTCCCTTTCTGAGGAATTCAATGAGGGAATAACTCTAGAATCCCGGATATCAAGAGATGCGGACCAAATTGATTTGATCCTTGAGTTGAAAGAACAGCAAGATCTGGGCAATAAATACGCAACAGAGTGGCTCCGCTACGCTCTAAAGAGACTGGAGACGGAGGTAGCAAAAGAGATGGCCGCAGAGATTCTCAAGACAGACAGTACCGAGTGGTGGTTTGAAAAACGAACGGAATTATGGGCAAAAGGACCCAACAATGATCAAACGGGCAACGAATAGCCTTCCCCCTTATCACACAAGGAGGATCATGCAGATCTGTTTGGCAGTTTCTTTCATGATCCATGCCTGTATTGTCCTTGCCTTTCAAAAAACCATCCCATGGCTGGGCATGAATGAGGAGCTTCGAACCTATTATGTGGAACTGCTCAGGCCTCCGGTGCATGATCTCGATGAGGGCAAGAATTCCGAAATTGAAAAAACCTTGGATAGAAAAGAACCGGAACTCACCTTTGAGGGCGGTCAGGAAACTATCTCTTTAGACACAGAAGACGAACGATACGTGGATTATGCCCGGGTAATCAAGAGTAAAATCTTGAAGCTATGGACTTATCCGCCGGGAGCCAAAAAGGATTTGCTTGAGGGAGGGCTTGTGGTCATTTTCAGCCTAGCCTCTGACGGTGACATGACCCGGATTCAGATCAAGAAGGCCTCTGCCCACGATATTCTCGATAGAGAAGCTCTCAGGGCGATTAAAAGCGCTGTGCCTTTCCCGCCCTTTCCCGATCATATCCTGGTAGGCCGACTAAACATCATTGCCAATTTCGATTATCGTTTGACATCGGCAAAGGCTAATCCTTAAATCTTCGCCCTATTTTCTTATGAAAAAACCCTAAATGGGCCCATCATTTCAAGAACGACGGGCCCTGCAATCCCTTACCGGCCTCTTCTTGACTAACTTGACATAATGATTAATGTTTTTAAGCATTAAATACTTGTTATGGTACAAAAATTGAAATGAATATTTAGGGATATGTCAGGCAAGGACTATTATAAAATACTTGGTGTTGCCAAATCGGCCTCTTCCGATGAAATCAAAAAGGCCTACCGAAAACTCGCCCTTAAATACCATCCGGATCGAAACAAAGGAGACAAGGCCTCTGAAGCCAAATTTAAGGATATCAGCGAAGCCTATGCCGTCCTGAGTGATTCCGAAAAGCGAAAGCAATATGACATGTTTGGGGCCGAAGGATTTCAAAGACGTTTTACGCAGGATGACATCTTTCGTGATTTTGATTTTGGCAGCATATTTCGAGAATTCGGCTTTGGCGGTGGCGGACGCGGCCGGGTATTCACCAATATATTTGGCGGTGGCGGCGGGCAGACCCAGTTCAGATCCGGCGGTTCACCCTTTGGAGATCAATTCGGCGGTTTTGACGGCCATTCACAAACCGCCAAAGGCCAGGATCTCATTTATGAGTTAGCCATCACACTTGAAGAAGCTGCAGAGGTAACCAACAAGGTGGTCAGCTATCAGATCGGCGATCGCCAGGAAAGCGTATCAGTCAAGATCCCGGCCGGTATTTCAACGGGCAAGAAACTGAGGCTTCCGGGCAAAGGCCAACCCAGCCCCTATGGAGGCCCGAACGGGGACATGTACATCCGGGTAAAGGTCCTTGATCACCCCCTGTTCCAAAGGGAAGGTGACGATCTTTACCTGAATATGGATATCCGGTTTACGGAAGCGATTTCAGGATCGGAAATCGAGATCCCCACCATCGACAAAAAAACTTTACTCCTTAAAGTGCCGCCGATCACCCAAAACAATTCAAAATTCAGGTTTAAAGGCTACGGCATGCCCCGTATGAACGGTTCTGAAAGGGGAGACGCCTATGTGGTGGTTGGCATTGCCGTGCCCAAGAAGTTGAACAAAAAGCAAAAGGCCTTGGTCAAGGAGATGACCGAGTCAGGATTTTAAGTGAAAGCGTTGTGCGTTTTTTCAGGGGGGCTCGACAGTATGCTCTCCTCGCAACTCATAAAGGCCCAGGGGATTGATGTCCTGGCCCTTTTTTTTGAAACACCCTTTTTTTCATCCGCGAAACCAAAAATTTCTGCAGCCAGCCTGGACTTGCCTTTCAAAGTAATTGATCTCACAAAACCGCATTTTGATGTCGTTAAGGATCCAAAACACGGGTATGGCGGCAACTTGAATCCGTGCATAGACTGCCATGCCTTGATGATACGTCATGCGGGCGATCTCCTGGAGGAAGAAGAAGCCCGCTTTATCGTCACCGGCGAAGTCCTTGGGCAGAGACCGATGTCTCAGAACAAACAGGCCCTTTCTGTTGTAGCCAAAGAAAGCGGTTATCCAGGGCTCATCCTGAGACCGCTCTCCGCTAAACGTCTTCCCATCACAATCCCAGAAGAAAAAGGGTGGGTCGACAGGGAAAAACTCATGGATTTCTCAGGTCGTTCTCGAAAGCCTCAGATGGCCCTCGCTAGGGAATTGGGCGTAGCAAAATATCCGACCCCTGCCGGAGGCTGTTTGCTGACTGATCCGCGATTCTCCCGAAGACTAAAGGATTTAATTTCGGCCAACCCCTTTCCCGATATACGCGAGATCGAACTGCTGAAGCTCGGACGTCATTTCCGTATCAACCCCCACTCAAAACTGATTGTGGGTCGAAACAAACAGGAGAATGAAGCAATCAGGGGATGGTCCAGAGGATACGATTATCTCCTCAGTACGGAACCTATACCTGGGCCCACCGCGTTGATACTCGGTGAGGCCTCGCCGGAAGATGAGAGTTTGGCTGCTGCGATTACCGCCTCATATAGCGACGCAAATGGGGGAGATCGCATAATGATCAATGTATCGGGACATGATGGAAACCGACAGCGTGACATTGTTGTCGGTAAAAAAAAGGAATTCAAGCGTTACATGGTTGAGTAATGAGCACTGAACAGGGAATTATAGAAGGTATATCAGGGATGAAGGCCGAGGTGCGCATCCAAAAGAGCGGTGCCTGCTCAAGGTGTTCATCCCGTGGCGCCTGCCGCAGCCTAAGTGATTCGGAAATGCTGATTGAAGTGAAAAATAATCTTCATGCAAAGGAAGGGGATCGTGTGGAGATCACCGTGCCCACCCGATCTTTAATAAAACTTTCATTGCTCGTTTATATCCTGCCCATTATTACGCTTATCATCGGCGCTTACCTTGGAAGAGAATGGGCGGAATATTTTCAAATACATCCCCACCTGGCTTCACTATTTGGCGGGGCCCTTGCTGTTGGGTTGACGTTTTATGCGCTCAAATGGATAGATCGAGCCGCTCAGGGCAAATCCGAGTATCTCCCTCAAATGACTCGGATCGTCTCTAGGACATCAGGGCGGATCAGGGATGGGCAAAAAGACAAGGCTTGAAGTTTCGTGCACTAGTTGATACGCGATGCCGGTTCTTGGACGCTGGATGAAAAAAGAGAATAGGTGTCAGTGTTCAGCGCCGCCTCTGGCCGCCTAAGCGGCCAGTTTGATCAAAAAACTGACTCCAGCGTTGCTTAGTCAGATACGAGGTGTCAGCCGTTGCTTTCCTGAAACCCGAAACTTGAAACCAAAAAGATAGATTATTTGACGACTTTCGTCGCTGAAGGTGGGCATAAGACTTGAGGCGGAGCTTCGCTTCCCTAGTGTAAATCCCCGCTCACCCGACGATAACAAATCAGCCCGCATTGCAAACATCGATCCGCCTCTTTAATAGCCTGACTATCCGAATAACCCAACTCGATCTCGGCCGAAGGATCGGAGATCTGCAATTCCTGTTCTCTTGCAGGCATTTCCTGTCTGGTAGACTTTGGGACCGGCTCAAGCTCAATAACGTTAAGAACTTCTGTATATTTCCGAATCATGTGATCCGGCGCCTTCAAGGGTTCGCCATTTAGAAAATGGTTAACCGAGCTTGCGGCCCTTCTTCCCGCGCCAATGGCTTCGACGACCGCCTTATAGTCCCCGGTTACTTCCCCTGGGCGAAAGATTCCGATATCGTTATCGGCGTAAGGACTCGCATAGGGCGGCAGGGTTTCCCAAAGCAAATGACCCTTGCCTGGCTCGCTTTCCTCTTCACCCTCGCCCCGTCGCGGCACATAGATGAGTTCCGGGAATCGCCCTGCACCCGTGAGCAGGATATCCACAGGAAGGGTTTGCTTCTCCCCATCTTCCGTTAGCTCTTGTTCCTCCGAAATCCGGGCAATCTCCACATGCGTGAGTTTGGAGTCTTCTCCCATCATCCTGGTCAGAGCGCTATTGAAATGTAACCGAATGCCTTGATCTTCGGCCTTTTTCAACTCATCCTTCGGGATTTGGGTTTTGTTGGGAGAACCCCTAAAAACGATATCCACGCTCTCCGCTCCCGTCTTGAGGCAAGTAAAGGCGGCCTCCAGAGCGGCGTTTCCTCCACCGAGTATCATGACATGGTTTCCGATGGCAGGGCCATTACCGGCCCTTTGGTACATGATAAAATCAATCAAGAGCATGAAGCCCGGCAAAACTTGAACCGGTTTACCTGCTTCAACCCTTTCCGATAATTGTGAGTCCCATCCACCGATCGCGATCAAAACCGCTGCATTGCCCTCCTTCAACAGGGACTCTAGGGTAAAGTCTTTCCCGAGTTTTTGGTTGGTCTTGGCCTGGACCCCCGCTTCAAGGATACCGCCAATCTCATAGTCCAGGACATCCCGCGGGAGTCTATTCTCTTGAATGCCCGAACGCAACAGCCCGCCGAGCTGTGAAGATGCTTCGTAAACAGCGGCCTCATGGCCGAGACGATTTAAGAAATAGGCAGCAGTCAATCCTTCAGCCCCTCCCCCAACTACGGCAACGCTTAGCCCTGATTCAGGCGCCCGAGGGACCTGGACCCTCTGGCCGGAGGTCATTTCATAGTCAGATGCAAAACGCTTCAAATAGTTGATAGCCACCGGTTCATCAACCAGGTTTCGACGACACTCATATTCACAGGGATGCACACAAACCCTTCCGCATACCAAGGGAAAGGGATTCGTTTCTTTGATGGTCCGAACAGCCCCGAGATAATCTCCTTCTTTGACCTGTTTGATGTAAACCGGAATTTCGATTCCCGCAGGGCAAGCCCGCTGACAGGGGGCCGTACACTCATCCGTGGTATATTCTCCTTGAAAGCGTCTGGTATTGGAACTCAGGGTGATAATATCTTTAGGGCAGATACGTTCGCATGTGCCGCACCCGGTGCAACGCTCAAGGTTAACTACCGGGAGGTTGTCGGGTCCCATTGAAAGGGCATCAAAGGGGCATGCCCTAGCGCACGTCCCCAGTCCCAGGCACCCTATGGGGCACACCTTTGTGCCTCCGCTCAGGAGGGCGGCGGCCCTGCAATCTCTGACCCCGTCATAAAGATATTTCAGGTCAGCATCCTGGAATCCGTAGGTGCATCCCGGTCTTGCGATATCGGGTTCCTTTGCCTCGATTTTTACGCCCATGATAGCGGCGATCTGCTCGGCGACTTCCGGGCCGCCGGCAACACATGAAGTAGCCGCTGCCTGCCCGGCAACCACGGCTACTGCATTTGCGCTACATCCCGGCAGGCCGCACCCACCGCAATTGGCCCCAGGCAACGCCTCTTCTACCGCTTCGATCTTGGGGTCAACATAGACGTAGAAAATTTTTGAAGCCAGGGCCAATCCTACACCCACAAAGATCCCCAAGCCTCCCATGATCAAAAATCCACCTAACATTCAAAAACCTCCGATTTCATTCGGTTCAGGGTTCAAATGGTATAACAATTTTCAAACGGGAAAGTTGAACCACTCAACCTTAACTAAACTTAACTGAACAGGTCGGGTTTTAAAACCGAATACCCTTCTTACGCGATAACTATACCATGCCTTTGAAGGCAAAAAATGCCAGGGACATCATCCCTGCGGACACCAATCCGATTGAAGTATCCTGTAATGGCTTTGGAACACGGGCCAGGATGATCCTTTCGCGAACCGCCGCAAAAAGAACCAACGCCAATCCAAATCCCACCGCATAGCTAAAAGAAGAAACCAGGGCCTGGACAAAATCGTATTCCTCTTTGATATTGATGAGACAAACGCCCATGACCGCACAGTTTGTCGTGATAAGGGGCAAGAATATGCCGAGGCCTGCATATAGAGCGGGAATGCTCTTTTTCAGGAACATCTCGACAAATTGCACGAGCGATGCGATTACGAGAATAAAGGCAAGGGTCCTCAGATATTCAAACCCAAAGGGTTTCAATAAAAAGGTGTTCGTAATCCAGGTAATCGCGCCCGCCATGACCAGAACGAATATAACAGCCATGGCCATGCCCAATGCCGTTTCCATCTTCTTGGAGACACCAAGAAAAGGGCAATTCCCCAGATACTGCATAAGGAGGATGTTGTTCACAAAGATGCAACTTATGAAAAGCAAAAACATGTCGCCCATTTAATATCTCCTTATCCTGTCGCTAGAAAATATCGTGCCTACTTTTTTCCAAGCATATTCATCATACACAGCATCAATCCAAGGCACACAAAGGCCCCCGGCGCCTCGACCATGAACGAAAAGGGCTCAAAGGAGGAGCCGAACAGGGTGTAGGCGGTTCCTGTGCCTGGCATTGTCAAGGTTCCACTTCCGAGCACCTCCCTGAAAACGGACAAAGCAGACAGGGAAAGCGTAAAACCCACACCGATTCCAAGCCCATCAGCAAGGGACGCGACAACCCCGTTTTTCGATGCGAAGGCCTCAGCGCGACCCAGAACAATACAGTTCACGACAATTAGGGGAATAAAGATCCCCAATTTGAGAAATAGAGGATAGGTAAAGGCCTGCATCAATAGCTCAACAACGGTCACAAAGGTGGCAATTACTATAATGAAACAGGCTATCCTTACTTGCTTTGGGATAGAATTCCTTAGCAATGAGATCAGTATATTGGAACAAACCAACACAAAGGTGGTGGCTACGCCCATACCCACGCCATTTTCTAATGTCTTGGTAACGGCCAAAACGGGGCATAAGCCCAGCACTAGGCGAAACGGGGGTATCTCGGCCCACAGTCCCTTTGTAAATTCCTGAGCAACACTTTTTGCCATATTCCTTTATCTCCCTATGCGCTTAAGGCCTTTGCCTTTTCAACGATTTCTTTTTTCAACCGCTCATAGACTGCCGCCGTGGCCATCACCGCAGCACAGACTCCTCGTGAAGAAATAGTGGCCCCGCTGACGGCATCCACGTCTCCGCCGTCGCTCTTCACCTTAAAGGGGTTCTTTATCGATCTACCTTGAAACTGCCCCTTGAAATCCGGATCCGTCTTGGCCAGCGATCCCACCCCGGGTGTTTCACTATGGGTAGTCACGCCAATGCCAACGATATTGTCATCTTCCAAATTAATCGCCACCATAACGCCTAAATCGCCGCCGAATCCCTTTCCGACTGATTCAAAGGCCACGACGTTCGGCTTGCCGTCGAAAACACCCACAAAGAAGTTTCGCTCCTCTTCTCCGTCAAGGATCTTGAACCGATCGATGAGTGGGTCATTGGAACATCCCTCAAGTATTTCCTGGATTGTCGGTCCCTGGACGAATTTGAGGACCTGCAACTCAATCCGTTCCTTTGTCCCACCCTGAACAGCAGCCAGCAACCCGCCTGCAATACAGCTGAAAATGGCTACCGTAACGAAGAGTTTTGCCATATCACGCATGTTCTGCTCCCTTTCCTAGCGCTCTTGGTCTGATTTTATCTAATACCGGGTTGGCAATATTTACAATAAGCACGGCGAAAACCGCACCATCTACAAAGGCCCCAATGTTGCGAATAAGAACGGTCAGGACACCGGCCAGTGCCCCATAAATCAACATGGGGATGAAGTTGACGGGTGATGATGAATCCTCGGTAAGGAGAAAAAAGGCGCTGATTAATGTATACCCGGTCAGGATATGAAACATGGGGCCGGCATATTTATCGGGGCTCGCGATATTAAAGACGAGGGCGGTTATGAACAGGCCGACGAGGAATGACAGGCTGATTTCCCACCTGATGAAGCCTCTGAGGATCAAATATATACCGCCAATAAGAAGGCCCAGCCCGAATGTGGCGCCTATCCCTCCTGCTTGTTGTCCAAGAAGCAAATCGATTGTACTGTAATTTACAGCAGCATCAGCCCCAAAGTACTTCACCGCCGACAGGGGATAGAGCATGGGAAATGCGAACTCATAATCCGCCAGCATGCCGTTGAAATCCAATAGAGATTTCCAGGATAGAATCAGCATAGCCACGGCAACCAAAGTCGGATTAAGGGGATTACATCCGATCCCGCCGTAAATTTGCACGCCTATGATGACGGCCACAAAGGTCCCGGCCAGGACAGCCCACCAGGGAATAGTTGCAGGCATCAGCATACCGAACAGAAGTCCGATCAGTGCCGCATTGTAATCCCCAATGGTATGGGATCGGCGCATTATGACGTTCATAAGGAGTTCCCATAACATGGCGCTTGAGACCGATAGGGCCACGACCGCAAGGGCCGGGAAACCATATTGGATAATGCCCACGATGACGGCCGGAAGGGCTGCCACCATGATATGGTAGTTCTTTTCAGTTACGCTGCTCCCGTTATGCCAGTAGGGGGCGTGGGATCCCAGCAACAACTTCTGATTAAGCATTGGCTTCCTCCGCAGTTCTTATCTGCAACAACTCATACTTGCCGAGCGTGATGTGATGAAATATTGGTATCCGCGCGGTGCACACGTAGCTGCAAAGCCCGCATTCAATACAGGACAACATGTCATACTGATCGGCCGCCTCTTCAAAGAGCCCGTTTTCTAGGAGTCGCACCAACATATTGACCGGAATCTTAGCAGGACAGGCCCTCACGCACTCCCCGCAGTTCACACAGTGGGTGTCGGTGCTCAATATGATCTCGCTCCTATCCTGGACCATGACGGCGTTCATGCCCTGAAGCACGGGAAAATCCTCAGATAATATGGGTTTTCCGGACATGGGGCCACCCAGGATAAGTCTGTCTCCATGGGCCGTTTCAATTTGAAGGTTTTCAAGGATATCCTGCACGGGCGTTCCGATCCGGGCCTTTACCAGAAAGGTGTTGCCTTTCTTGTCGATCACCGTGAGCCTCTGGTGAACAGGCATTTCGCCATCCTTAAGGGCTTTCGCAAGTTTGACTACCGCATCCGCGCTGACAAACTTGACCCCGATGTCTTCTGGACACTTGCCGGCAGGCACCTCCCTACCCAGAATCGCTTTAACAACCAATTCAGGCAGGGCATTGGGATAAAGAGGGTTTAACGCCTGCACCTCGACCCCCGATTGCTGTCCCATAAACTCTATGTGCGCCGGAACTATGAGGATAATCCGGCTTCCGTTTACTGCGCCTTTCAGATAATCAATGCCGTCCTTTAAAAGCTCAAATTCCTGGAGCACAGTGATCTGATTGGTCCTAACAAGGGGTTCTCGATCGATGCCGCAGATGATAATCGTCTTCAGAGAGGATTGGGGCTCGAACAGATCGGCAAAGATGGGCAAGCCGGAAAGGGTTAGGCTTAATGTCTGGTCCTCTTGATTGAACTCTTCATCCCATTCATCGTCATCTACATCAATGGTTATTTCTATATAGGGTTGCTTCAGGTATCCGGTTTGTCGTTCAATAGAAAAAACGGTTCCGGTTACCGTTGAAACAAAATGCTCTTGCTCCCCCTCAAAGAGTTTTATTCTTTGCCCTGTCCTTACCCTATCACCCTCCTTTAGATGAAGATCAGTCAGTGCCGTGCCGGGATCTTCAAGAAACAATGCCGCCCTTTTGGGTAAAGGGATCTCGATGGCAGTTTCCTCGTAGGGCTCCTTTAGGGCTGGATATTCTATCCTGGTTTTAGTTAGGGAGAAGAATGGTCTTTTTATCATCTATTCCTCCTGGACGCGGCTCCCTTAAAACTCAGGAGCATCAAACATACATTTGGCACTTAATCAAAGTTGGTCAGAGGTTTCTTGACCACAAATCCGAAATTCGAAACTCGAAATACGAAACAAATACCAATGATCCAATTCTAAATGGCCAAAACATGCAAGCTCTTCTAGACTATATTGGATTAATCCGTTTGTTTTGGATTTTAAACATTTCTTTTTCGATATTGTTTCGGGTTTCGAATTTCGATATTCGTATTTCCTTCCACTTCCTTTTATACCGTTCACATTTACGCTATCCAATTCAAGATAGCGCCTGTTTGTCCTGATTCATGTAGCGGAAGGTTTAGCCGCTGAAATGGCATTCAAAACAATCGATGGGTCCCTCCTCAGCCTCCTCATGGCACCCTTTGCATTGCTGGTGAAAGGAGTCGGTCCGTTTTGGTACGTCCTCCTTCTCACTTTCAACCAAATGACATTTACCACATGCCTCGGGCTTGGTGCCTTCTTCCTGCTCCCACTTATGATGGCATTCAGCACAATCAAAGCCATATCCCTCTTCCGAGGTGTGTTCCTTATGGTCAAAGAGTAAATTCCCCGCGGTACTCGTGAAATAGATCCTGATGGGCTCCTCCGGCGGCTCCGGCGGAAAGCCTGCGTAACAGACCACGCCGACAACAAACAAAACGACCGCAATACCGTATGCCACTACCCGTTCATTTTTTATGTCCATACCTATTACCCTTTTTTGACCGTCTTTTATCTCTTTCCGTGGAATTCACCGGTTGCCCACTTATCATTGCCATCATGGGCTGCCCACACGCCGCCCACACCCTCAGCCTTACCGCCTACCAATCCTCCGCTGGCTAGGCTATCGCCGGATGGGATGGTTGATCCATTGATCGTTCCACTGAAGTTGTCTATATTGAAACCCCCTTCTGAATTAAGACTTCCGCTGCCCCCTGATAGGTTGACTGCATGGCCGCCCGCCCCATCGTCTACGTCAATTGTAAAGTCTGAGACTTGGGTATTCCCAAAGTCTACCGAACAGGAAAAATCGCCGGTCAAATTCGCGGTGTCAGCGGCAGAACTGTCGGCATAAACGCCTTTGGCCTCTCCCTTATAGGTATACACCGTTCCCTGTTGTTGTAGAGCTGAAATGATATCCGGATGCGTGAGGTCCCCTTCCACCTCCCAAATCTTCGCGGTGGCGGCATAGAAATCATTTCCGTCATTTCCGATGAGCCCTGGGTTGGCGTTAAGGTCTTCCCAAAATCCCCAACGAAGGTATTCACTTCCATTTGCATCAGTATATTGCCCGGCCTGGGTCCATGTAAAGGAATGGGGCGAACCAATGGCCTGGTTGGATGGACTTCCCCAGCGGACATCCGTCACCTTGGCATCCATACTCGCGGCGGATTCCTCCTGGACTTTCATGATGAAATTCGGATCGTTCTGATGTCCAACTTCATAGGCAATATGGGTTTCCGCACCTCCTATGAGGTGGTTATGATCTTCGGAAATATATATGGGATCCTTGGCGGGAGATGTGTTTTTCTTGGCCTCCCCGGTTGCGCTATTCAACAATATGATTGTAGCAATGGCGCTTACCTCTCCCGCAGTCTTGCCCACTGCAAGGATTCCGCCCCCTACAACTGCCTGAGATCCCGTTGCGGCAGCCGCAACGTTTTCAGTTTCGGTCGTTGTCGCGATTTCCTGTTGCGTCGTGTCCGATAGATTTTCGCTTATATCGGCGATATCCGTAGTAGTGGTTTCCCCAGTATCATCAGTAGCTACTTCTTCCGTGGTTTCATCGTCGGCTTCCTCGCCCTCCCCTTCTTTCTCAGCTTCTTTTTCGGCCTCTTTTTCTTCTTCCTTGGCTTCCTCTTCGCCGACCTTTTCTTCTTCTTTCTTTACCTCGGTCTCCTCTTCGAAGGCGCTGATATATTCAGGAGGTGTGAGTGTAATCTGTCCTGTATCACCCCGATAAATCTCTCCCGGACCGACGACTTTGCCCTCCACATCCAGGAAGCCGTCCTCTGAGAAGGCATCCGTATAGCTCTTTCCTTGGGCTTCGGGGCTGACCTGGGTCAGATAATGTCCCAATCCTTTTCCGAGATCGGCGACCTTCAGATTATTACGAGTGGCCTGATCCCCTTCTATCCAATAGACATGTGTACCGAATTTGGTTCCCCTTACACCAACAACGGTCGTGGGGGTCCTGACCCTGAATCGAGTCTCCTTATAGCTGAACAGCCGGAGGGCGTAAAACATGGCCTTGCCCTTTGCCATGCTCAATAGAGAGGTCTTTTTCCCTTCCCCCCTCTGATCTCGAAATTCTTCCACATTGAGATTGGTTTGAGAGGCCAGGGTGACGACGTCTTCATCTGCGAATCGGATTCGGCACTTGGAATTTCGAAGTGTTGTGATGGCGTCGTTTTCATAAATAGCGTCTCCCGCCATTCCGAAATAGGCTTGTTTTGAGATCCTGTGGATGACGACAACCCGGCCGTTAAGGGCATGGATAACACCGACTCTTTTGAGAGTGGAAGGCATAAAATGATCTTTAATATCGAGATTCTTTAGTTCATCAGGAAGGTCTTTAACAGGCACGGCCACCCCTCGGTTTGCTTGGGCCAATAGGGTGCCCGGAATCACAAGGAGAAAGAAACAGAGGAATAGAGTTATGTATGCAAGAGCATTTTTAAACATTTCGATTCATCCGACGATTTTGATCCGCTTTGAGGCTCCAATCACAGGGACTATAACCATTTACGGGTGCCTGGTTTCTATATTGATTTCAAATGATTGTCAACGAATACAGAGGAATACGCCTCGCGCCTTATACGCTGAGCCTTACACCAACCCTATACTCCTCCAAATATCCCGCCTTAGCAAAAAAGTGGACATTTTTCGACGGTCTGTTAATCGATCGCATCAAAGGGACAGGTTGAGAAACAACTCAGGCACTTGATGCATTTATTTTTGTCTATGTAAGCCGTCTCTTTCTTTTGCCATTGGATAGCCTCCACGGGACAGGCTTTATAGCACAGGCCGCACTTTTTGCACCTGTCCTCGCCTACCACAAAATCAAGCAGGGATGGGCAGCGTTTGGCAGGGCATCTTTTTTCATGGATGTGGGCCATGTATTCATCCTTAAAATAGCGCAGGGTGGATAGGACCGGATTTGGCCCGGTTCCGCCCAGGGCGCATAGGGCGGCATCGCTGATAACATCGCTTAACGCCTCTAGGCTTTCGATGTCTTCCGGCTCTCCTTCGCCGCGAGTGATCTTCTCAACGAGCTCGAGCATGCGTCCCGTCCCTTCCCGGCACGGCGTGCATTTGCCGCAGGATTCGTCCTGGATGAAATCCATGAAGAAACGCGCCATATCCACCATGCAGGTGCGATCGTCCATGACAATCATACCCCCCGATCCCATGATGGCCCCCACCTTGGCTATGGACTCATAATCGATGGGCGTATCCAGAAATTGCTCTGGCACACATCCCCCTGAGGGACCGCCCAATTGGACAGCCTTGAATTTTCGCTTATTGGGAACACCGCCTCCTACATCATAGATGATGGTCCTGAGGGTGGTTCCCATGGGCACTTCCACAAGACCGATGTTGTTTACGGCCCCTGTGAGTGCAAATACTTTTGTGCCCTTGCTCGATTCCGTTCCTATGCTCCCGTACCAGTCGCCCCCGTTTATCATGATCTGGGCGACATTGGCGTAGGTTTCCACGTTGTTCAGTACCGTCGGTTTTTTCCAGAGGCCCTGTTGTGCCGGAAATGGCGGTCTCGGCCGGGGCATGCCCCGTTTTCCTTCGATGGAGTGAATGAGGGCCGTTTCCTCGCCGCATACAAATGCGCCCGCCCCCTGATATACTTCCAGATCGAAATCAAAACCACTGCCTAGGATATCTTCGCCCAAGAGCCCGTATTCCCTGGCCTTGTCAATCGCAATATCGAGTCTTCTCAGGGCCAATGGATATTCGGCCCTGCAGTAGATATAGCCCTGCTTGGCGCCGATGGCCCTTGCGGCGATGACCATCCCTTCAAGCACGGCGTGGGGATCCGCTTCAAGGACGCTTCTATCCATGAACGCCCCCGGATCTCCTTCATCGGCATTGCAAAGCACGTATTTCATATCTCCGGTCGCCTTGCTGGCGAATTCCCACTTCAGGCCTGTCGGGAATCCGGCGCCTCCCCGGCCTCGAAGACCGGATTTTTTCATCTCTTCAATGATCTCCTGCGGTTTCATTTCCAGGAGTGCCTTGCCCAATCCCATATAACCGTCCCGACCGATATACTCGTCAATACTCTCCGGATCAATCACTCCCCTATTTTTCAACACGATCAACTGCTGTTTGGCATAGAAGGGTATATCATCCATTCCCGGGATGCTCTCCGCTGAAGCCGGTTCCTTATAGAAAAGCTTCTTCACCGGTCGTCCCTTAAGAAAATGCTCTTCAACCAAATGTGGAATGTCTTTTGGTTTGAGTTTTTGATAGAAGATGCCTTCGGGTTGGACGATCATGATGGGTCCCTGTGCGCAAAAACCATTGCAACCGGTTTCAACCACCCGAATCTCACGTTGGAGATCCCGTTGGACAAGCTCCTTTTCAAGGGATTCCTTTACCCCTTGACTTCCCGACGCGTGACAACCTGTCCCTCCGCAAATAAGCAAATCAGTTCGGAACGTGCTCATTCTATGGCCTCCTCATTCCTCCGCCAGTCTTTCAATGCTGCATATCCATAACAGTTCAGATATTTTTCGACACGATAACAGGATTGATTTGATTTTTTTATCCTGTTGATCGCTTAGAACCGATCCCTGCCCTTACGTTTGAATTCGACCTTTCTCTCTCCAACATTAAGAACCAGACCCATGGGTCCCCATATTTGGTCTATCCTGTTATCCGGTCAAATTCTTTTCTGAAACCGGTTCTAGGTCATTCTGGCCAGGGCAAAATCGCTCTGGACCTCTCCAATCATGACATGTCGTTTGAACACCTGTCGCATCTTGTTTTTGTCCATAAGTTGATAGATGACCGGCGCATGGTCTTTGATTTCCACGGTGACGTTTGGCTCGCTGCTGCACATGCCCATACACCCGGAGGTGACAACCCTGATATCCTGGCGTTCCGACTCCGCCAGCTCTTCCAATAGGACATCCATCACCTCTCTTCCCCCTGCCGCTATGCCGCAGGTTCCCATGTGGACCGTAATTTTGACCGTAGCCTCGCCCTCTCTTAGGGCTGTTGCCTTTTGTGCGTTTTCCTTGATTTTTTTAAGATCGCCAATTGTCAGTTTAGCCATCCGACTTCCTCCTTGTCCCTGCCAAAAGCGGGCAAACCCGAGTTTCTATTTTGGGCTGTTAATAGACGCTGCGAAATTCCCTGCCCCAATTTTTTTCAAAGACTCACGCGTTGTCTCGGTTAAGTACTTTATGACTTCCGGATGGGTTATCGGCACTTCATCGAGTTCGCCTTTTACATCTCTCGTATCCAAATCAAAGGTATCTTCCTCCACCTCATGGGTGTAGACGAAATCCACCTCCGGATTCCCCACGATAAGACTAACCATTGATCCAGCCATATCGCCAAGAGGCGGAAGATCAATGTGGTCGAGTTGAAATGACACGAAGACTTCGGTCCCCTCCCCTTCCCTGGATTTGATATCAAAGGTTCCTTCACATCGTCTGCTCGTTTCCCGAAATAAAGAAAGCCCGAGTCCGACACGCCGTGTTGTACGCGTTGTATAAAAAGGATCCATGACCTCCTGAAGTTTTTCGTCCGAAAGCCCCTGCCCGTCATCTTTTATGGTCACATATAACCGGTTATTTTTCCTGGTTTCGATAACGGTCAAATGGATAAGTGTTGCCCCTGCATTGATGCCGTTCTCGATGATGTCCATTATGTGAAGGGATACTTCCCTCAATTAACCGTCTCGCTATTTCTGCAACTTTTTGAACTTATAAGCAATTAACGAGGCCAAGTGTTTTTGCCTCAAACATGGAATTATGGAATGGTGGAATAATGGAATGATGGTTTTTTAAGGAAGTATGCCCTTTTTAATGCTTATGACTTCCTTATCCATAGTAATTCAACCAGCTACCTATTTGCCCATTTTCCCTGAACCCATTTTTCCATCATTCCAGTCATCCAACATTCCAATTGGGGCGAAGCCCCTAAATTCTAACCTTCCTTCCCGATTCCGACCTAAAGGCCTTGCGCATCTCGTCCCAACTGGGGCTTTCTATGGCAAAGGTTGTAAATTGGCGCCCAAGGTCATCGAGAAAATGCGCGTCTGAAGAGACTATCATGGCAAGGTTGTTTGCTTCAGGCACCTCTTCACGAATTCTCTCTAATTTTTCAGATCGAGAGACTTCAAGGGCGTCCAGCCCCAAGTCCGGAGGGATAAATCCCAATTGCGTCACAATACTAAAACTCGGACGGTCCACGTGGCATGCGATGCTCAGGCCCCCAAGACGCCGAACCTCCTTGACGACCTCCTGCAACCCCAGTTGCGATGATCCGATCAACATCCGATCATTAAACCCTTCGACCTCATCAAACTCATTAGCGACCACCTGCTCCCCAAAAATTTCCGGCCTATTGATGCCTTTGAGGTGGCGATAAATGATGTCTTGCATGGACAAGGCCTGCTTTTCGTTCTCAAAAATCGCTAGGGTGTGGACTTCCTCTTTGCTATTGATTTCAATGCCCGGCAATACGAACAGCCCGTTCTGAACACCCGCCCTTATGGTCGCACCCACGTTTTCGGCGGAATTGTGATCACAAACAGCGATGATATCCATTCCCATTTCCAGGCTCTTTTCTACAATGGCCCTCGGGCTCATATCAAGATCCGCACAGGGCGACAGACAGGAATGAATATGCAAATCGGCCTTAAATTGTCTCACTCTTTCGTCTTGCCAATCCCCATTTCATAGAGCCGCCCCGCCAGTTCATAGCCCGACAAGGGAGAAAGCAGTATGGGAATGCCTTCTTCCTCAGCCTTGGCCTTTGTATCATCGTCGGGAACCCGCCCATTCACTAGGACAATGGCGCCATGCTCTCTCAGCACTGAAACGGCCACAATGTTCTGATGCGATTGGATTGTCATCCAGAGGGCGCCGTCCGGTGAATTCGCCATCACATCACTCAGGAGATCCCCGCAATAGCCTCCGGTTATTTCCCGATCAAGATATTTGTCACCGGCCGCCACTTCGAGATTGAGGGCGTTCCTCACATCATCCAACTTCACTTGTTTTCTCCTTTCCCCTTTTCACGATCCAGGAGTATGCACTGCTCCACGAACACTCTGCCGTCTGCGACATCTTCGGCAAAGGTCTGGCAGTCCGGGCATCCGCAGATTCCGCATTCCTTTCCAGGCAGCATTTCCTTGACTTCTTCGACCTTCAGCTGCCTTTCGATGGCCTCAGATAGCGATATATCTGAACTCTTTGGCGGCATCTTCACCCCACCCTGGAAGAAGAACCAGCCCTTATCGTACTGTTCTTTTACGTAATCCGTTTTGACCTTCTTCTCCAAACCATATTTCTGAGTCAACCTCGATATGGTGTGCTTTGCCTGGTATTTGTCCGTAACCGTCAAGGCGCCGCCGATGCATCCTTCAGGAGTGACCCTGAACTCGACGTAATCAATATCATCAAGCAATCCCATTTCGATCTTTTCAAGGTATCGTATGGTCTCTTGCATACCCGATACCCCCAAGAAGTTGCCGCCCTCCATACCGGCGATTTCGCCACCTGATCTGGCCCATCCGATGATCGCCCTGATGGGATGATTTGATCTCTTGGAAAGATTCATGGACTTGAGCTCTCCCAAAAGCGGTTCGTATATATCTTTAATACCTATGGCGCCGTCCAGATAAGACTGATCCACCAGTATGGGGTTCTTAATGGCAATCATTTTTGCCGAGCATGGCGTGATATGGTACACCTTAAGCTCGTTCTCCTTTAGTCCATATTCCTGGATCGCCCGCCGCTTGGCTTCCCTTGCAGCCAATTCACGAGGAGTCAAAAGAGGGGGTATATGACTCAATAGTGACGGGAAACGCTGGGCAATGAGCCTCGTGACGACCGGGCAGACCGGCGAAATGAGGGGCCTGGGCGCGGCCGGTTTATTTTTGCTCTCCTCGATATAGAGACCGACCGCCATGTTAAACATCTCAAGGGCATCGCTTTGATCATAGACATCCAAGAATCCCAAACGCTTGAGCGCCGATATAACGTCATCCGGGGTAACATCTTCCCCGAATTGAGTGAAAAGGACAGGGGAGACCCCGACGATGGCCTTGGACTTGTCTAATCTGCCGGAATCAACCGTTGTAACGGCCTTGATCGCGCCTCTGGGACAGGCCTTGATGCATTCCCCGCAATCGATGCATTCTCCTTCAATGCGCGCAAGCTCATTGGCCTTTACGCGAATCGCCTTCGCGGGACACACCTTCATGCACAATACACAGCCATTGCATAGCTCTTCATTAATTTTAACGTAATGGGGTGTTTTGCCTTTCTTGGAACCTTTAGCCACCGGTATTATCCACCTTGAATAGCAGTTTTAGATGGGTGCCCCCGTCTTCATTGGACTGAATTTCCAATTTATCGGCGTTCTTTTTTATGTTGGGGAGACCCATGCCGGCCCCGAAACCCAATTCCCTTTGTTCAGGTACTGCTGTAGACCAGCCTTCCTTTAGAGCCAGGTCGATATCTTTGATGCCCGGACCATCGTCCTTCACCTCCATGATGATCGAGTCCGGATCCACGATGAGAAAGAGATTGCCGTTTCCACCATGCATGACCACATTCATTTCCGCTTCATAGGCGCATACTGAAACTCGTCTGATGATATCCGCTTCAAAGCCAATCGTCTTCAGGACGCTCTGTACCTGAAGGGACACTTCCCCGGCCCTGATAAAATCCTTTGGTTTAATATTAAAGTTTTTTAAGAGATGGGGCACATCAACGCCTCGTCGGTTTTGCCCTTATGTTTTTGTCTGTCGGTGAAACAGGGGTATGGATTTAGCCGGAGTTTTTTTGATCCACGCCCCGTAGACCCTTGCCGAACACCCGGCCGCAGGCGGTGAACATTGTAAAGGGCGTAGACAAAAGCGGTAGCCCGTGCTTTCTTGCTTGAGCAATCATATCTTCATCAGGCCGTTTCCCTCTTACAAAGACAACCGCAGCAACACCTGCGATAACCGAAGTGCGAATGGTCTGAAGATTGTTGAGACCCGACAGAACCAAAACACCGTCTGTAGGTCCCCTTAGCAAATCGCTCATCAGATCACTTGCCGCTCCGCGTTCTATGTCGATCTCCTGACTGTCATCGCCAAAAACTATCTCTGCTTTGAGTGCTTCTTTTATTTCGGATAATTTCATTTCAATCCCTAATAGATATGGGGGAACTCACCCCATTTTGGATTATTCGAATTATTCGTATTTCTCCAGAATCTTTAAAACGCTGTCCGGCGTTACGCCACCGTGGGTGTCTTCACCCACCACCACTACCGGGGCCAAGCCACAGGCGCCGAGGCACCGAACGGCCTCAAGGGAGAACCTCCGGTCATCACTCGTGGCCCCGACATCCAGGTGATAGGTCGTTTGCAGGCGATTCAATACCTCTCCGATTCCTCTCACATAGCAGGCCGTCCCCATACAGACCTTTATCGTATGTCGCCCTTTCGGTACCATTGAAAAAAAGGAGTAGAAGGTGACGACGCCATAAACGGTGCTGCCTGGGATATTCAGCTCATCCGCGATGTATTCCTGGAGCTCTACCGGAAGATAACCCGTTATACCCTGGCACTCCTCTAAAACCGGGATAAGGCTCCCCGGCTTGCCCCGATGGACACGGATGATGTCATTTATCTTAGCCATGATCTCCGGGGTGAGGTCTGGATTTATCGCTTCAAGATTCCTGGCCTGGTGCATGGTTTCATCTCCTTACTATTGTCATCTGTCATGAGTCATTTATCATTGAATGCTGCGTCGTCCATTCCTCATGCCGCCTTTTCAATCCGAACCGCGCACACCTTGAATTCGGGTATTTTGGATGTGGGGTCGAGAGCGGAAATCGTCAGAGTATTGGCGGCGGCCGCGTAATGAAAAGGTAAGAACACCGTACCTTTTACAGCCTTTGTCGATATCTTGGCCTTGGCGGTGATCTCTCCTCTCCGGGAAGCAATTTTTATCGGTTCGTTCTCCTTAATATTGTAGTCATCTGCATCCTGGGATGAGATCTCGATAAAGCACTCCGGGGCCAACGCGTTGAGGCCTTCGGATTTCATGGTCATGGTCCCCGTGTGGTACTGATAGAGGATTCGGCCGGTCGTAAGGTAGAGGGGGTATTCATCATCCGGCACTTCCGCTGGAGGAACATAATCAATGGCATGGAATACGCCCAGCCCGCAGGTGAACTGATCCATATGAAGACAGGGCGTACCGGGATGATCGGTGCCCGTACAGGGCCAATGGATCCCGTCCTGCTGCAATCGATCGTAATTTAGCCCGCAGTAGGAGGGCGTCACCTCCGCAATCTCCTTCATAATATCCCGGCTGTTCCCATATTCCACGGGATAGCCCATGCGCCTTGACAAATCGCCGATGATCTCCCAATCCTCCCGGGCCTCACCGGGCGGCGCCACCGCCTTGCGGACGCGCTGCACCTTCCTCTCGGTATTTGTAAAGGTTCCTTCTTTCTCTGCAAAGGAAGCCGACGGCAAGATCACATCCGCCAACCGTGCCGTCTCTGTCAGGAATATATCCTGGACGACCAGGAAATCCAGCTGTTCGATAGCCTCCTTTGTGTGATGCAGGTTGGGGTCCGAGACCATGGGATTTGCTCCGATAATGTACATGGCCTTGATGCCCCCTTTCGGGATCTGCTCCATCATCTCGGTCGCGGTAAGTCCGGGTTCTTCAGAAAGTTTCTCGACACCCCATGAACTTGCCATACGCTCTGCAACGGCGGAATCAACAACCTTTTGATAGCCTGTATATACATTGGGTAAAGCGCCCATATCGCAGGCGCCCTGATCGTTATTCTGGCCGCGAAGGGGATTGACGCCGCCGCCTTTCTTGCCCACATTTCCGCAAAGCATGGCCAGATTGGCAAGGGACTTGACGTTGTCCGTTCCTGTAATATGTTGGGTTATGCCCATGGCGAAGAGAATGGAGGCGGCTTTGGCATTCGCGTATAGGCGTGCGGCCGCCATGAGATCATCCTGGGGAATCCCGGTGATCTTCTCGACATATTCCGGCGTGAATTTCTCAACCGCTTTTTGGATCTCATCCAACCCCACAGTGCGGGTTTCGACGTACGCCTTGTCGTAGAGACCTTCCTTGATAATGACATGCATCATCCCGTTGATCCAAGCCACGTCGGTCCCTAGATTTTGTCTAAGCCAGTATTCGGAAAATTTCGCTATGGGAATTCTCCTCGGATCAACAACGATCAGCTTTGCGCCCTTTTGGGTCACCGCACGTTTTACATAGGAGGATAATACGGGATGGTTCTCTGTCGTATTTGAGCCCGTGATCAGGATCACATCGGCTTTTTCGATATCTTCGATAGGATTTGTCATGGCTTCGCTACCAAATGCTGCGGCCAGACCGACCGCTGTCGAGGCGTGACAGAGCCGGGCACTGTGATCCACATTATTCGTTCCAATGACCGCCCTTGTAAATTTCTGCGCCAGATAATTCTCCTCATTCGTTATTCGTGCACTAGATAAAACCCCGATGGAGTCCGGTCCCGCCTCCTGTTTTATCCCCTTCAACCTGTCGGCAACGAGATCCAGGGCCTCATCCCAGGAGGCTTCCCGGAATTCCCCGTCTTCCTTAATGAGCGGTTTTGTAAGCCTTTCAGGATCATGGATGAAATCGTTACCGAATCTCCCCTTTGCACAAAGACTTCCAAAATTGGGCCCAAGGCCCTCCACGCCCGTGGCCTTCACGACCCTACCGTCTCTGACATGGAGATAGAGCTGACAGCCCACGCCGCAGTAGGAACAGGTGGTTCGGATCTTTTTTGTATTGGCCAGGTCTCGTTGTTCGCTTTGAAAATCCGTTACTGGAACCAGTGCGCCTGTGGGGCAGGCCTGAATGCATTCGCCGCAAAACACGCAGTCCGAGTCTTTAAGAGAGAAATCACCCCTGGCCACGATCTTTGAAGAGGAGCCCCTATAGCCGAAACTAATGGCGTTGTTCACCTGTATTTCATTGCAGGCCTGAACACATCGTCCGCACAGGACACATCTGGAAAAATCACGCACAATAAGGGGATTTACATTTTCCAGAGGATATCGGGGCTCTTTTGGCGTGTATTTCTTGGCTCTGACCTGGTAACGGATAGCCAAATCCTGCAAAGTACACTCCCCATAGGCGGGACAAAGGTCTTGATGTTCCTTTTCCGTCATAGCCTTAAGTTGAAAATCGGTCCAGGAATCTATATCCAGATCCTGCGCTAGACAATTGTGCTGACCAGAGGAGAGCAGCAATTCCAAGGTCACCTTCCTTGCCCGGACCACCCGCGAGGTTTCTGTTTTCACTGCCATTTTATTTGCCGCCGGTGAGACGCAGGATGCCACTAGATTTCTGGCGCCCTCGACTTCCACAACACAGATCCGGCAAGCTCCGGTCGGCGATGCCCCCTTCATGTAGCATAGGGTGGGAATATCCATTCCGTTCCGCTTCGCCACCTGGAGGATGGTTTCCCCGGGTGTAAAGGATAGTTCGTGGCCATCGATAACCATGACGTTTTCGTTATCCATTTTTGCTCCTATGCCTATATTTGCTTTTCAATTCTTCAACCTTATCCCTTTGTTGGGTATGTGTCTCAGATCAAACTCGAGGGACGATATTGACTCAATCAGGCGGGTCAATGCCCGGAAAAAAGGCACATAAACATACCAGAAATTCTCTATTTTTCAAAAGAATTCTTACCATTTAGGGGCAGTGGTGCGGCATAGATGAAAAAAGACCCTGATGTCCAAACAGACCCTTTTGGGGATGGGCAAGTGCTGTTGATCTCTTTTATGCCAGGAGGGAATAAACTAAATAATCGCCCGGTTTAAAAAGGGGTTTAGGCAAACGCTGACGTTATCTTTGGGCCGCTTTTTTCCCCTCATCCAAGGCATCCATATTCAGGGGCAACACTTTTTTCTTATGGGAAAACTCCTCCTCCACACACTTGCGCAACGTATCAAAACCAACGATCTCGCTTCGAGCAACAAATGCACCAAGAGCCACGATATTGGCTGCCCTTACGTTTCCCAAATCTTTAGCAATTTCGGTGACCGGGACGATGAGCTCATCCACGTCCTCGCGCCCGGATTTTACAGGTATGAGTGAACTGTTGATAAGCACAACCCCATCCTGCTTTACGACCGGTGCAAATTTCTCCAATGAAGGGCGGTTCAAGGCCACGAGATGCATAGGGTTCTTTATGATCGGAGAGCCGATAGGCCTGTCGCCGATGACCACCGTACAATAGGCGGTCCCTCCCCTCATTTCAGGACCGTAGGAGGGAACCCAGGCTACTTCATAACCTTCCTCCATACCGGCATGGGCAAGAATTTTCCCGCTTAATAGAATTCCCTGTCCCCCAAATCCAGCAAACATGACTTCCCACTGCATTTTCCTATGCCTCCTCGAATTCTTCGGGGGTCTTTTTGTCGCCAAGTTCATAGTAGGGAAGCATCTTGTCCTCTGCCCACTTTAAAGATTCCAAAGGCGTCAAACCCCAATTTGTCGGGCATGTACTCACCACTTCAACCATGCTAAAACACCGATTTTCCAACTGATAGTTGAAGGCTCTCCTTATCGCTTTTTTGGTTTTCACAACGTACTTGGGCGCCAAAACCGCCTGTCTCGTAATGTATCCCGGCGTTTGAAGGGCCGCGAGGAGCTCGGCGACTTTGATCGGCATCCCGACATCGGCCACATCTCTGCCGAAAGGTGAGGTCGTCGTCCGTTGCTCCGGCATGGTCGTGGGCGCCATTTGGCCGCCCGTCATGCCATAGACCGCATTATTAACAAAAATGGTGGTGAACTTTTCGCCTCGATTTGCAGCATGAACGATCTCGCTCATACCGATACTTGCCAGGTCGCCGTCCCCTTGGTAGGTGAATACGATGAGATCCGGGCGGACTCGTTTCACCCCTGTTGCCACTGCCGGGGCCCGCCCATGGGCCGCTTCCTGGAAATCAAAGGTAAAATAGTTGTAGCAAATGACCGCGCAACCCACGGGGGCAATACCCACCGTGCGGCCGCGAACACCCATTTCGTCGATCACTTCGGCAACCAGACGATGAATAATACCATGGGTACACCCGGGGCAATAATGGGTATGTTGATCGGAAAGGGCTTCGGGCTTACAGAATGCTTTTGCCATGTTAAATGCTCCTCATTTTATGCCGCATTGCGGCCATTTCTGACTCTCTACCACAGGGCCTTCACTTCGTCGATAACTTCTTCCGGCGTAGGGACATCCCCACCGCATTTCCCATACCAGTGAACCGGGACTCTGCCCATCACGTATCGCTCCACGTCCTCAACCATCTGTCCCATGCTCATCTCTACGCTCAAAACACATTTGCATCCACCTTTTGAAGCGGCTTCCTTTACCCCGTCGGCCGGGAAGGGAAAGAGGGACTGAGGTCTAATCATTCCGACTTCCATGCCTTCCTCTTTCATATTGTCGATGGCGGTCTTACAAACCCTGCTCATGGTGCCGTAACTCACGATTAAAATCTTGTAATCCGAATCAATGTTATAGGATTCGTACTGCACCTCTTCTCGTTTCATTTGTTCGTATTTTTCTTTCAATACCAAATTATTATCGTTCAATGCCGCTGGATCCAAATAGAGCGACCTCACAAGATTACGCTCTTTTCTATTTCGCGTGTCCATGCCGTTTGTGGCCCAGTCGTCTTTGTTAGCCGGCTCGGTTTGCAGGTGCTCGGGAAACTCCACCGGCTCCATCATCTGTCCTATTAGACCATCCCCCAGTATCATGACAGGATTGCGGTATTTTTCCGACAGGGGAAAGGCCGACATCACCATTTCAACGGCCTCTTGAACGCTGGCCGGTGCCATGACCAGCAACCTGCAATCGCCATGGCCGATGCCCCTTGTTGCCTGTGCATAATCCGCCTGGGAGGGCAGAATACCACCCAGGCCCGGACCGCCCCGCATGATATTGATGATGACAACGGGACACTGGCCCCCGGCCATATAACTGAATCCTTCGCTCATCAGGCTGATGCCCGGGCTGGATGAGGTTGTAAAGACTCTTTCGCCGGCGGCCGCGGCGCCGTAAATCATATAGGATACCGCCACCTCGCTCTCACCCTGGAGAAAAACACCGCCCACCTCGGGCATTCGGTGGGCCAGGTATTCCGCAACCTCGGATTGCGGCGTTATCGGATATGCAAAATAGTTCAAGCAACCGGCCCTGATTGCAGCTTCGCCAATGGCCTCGTTTCCTTTCATTAAAACCTTGCCCATGTTTCCCCCCTATCCTTCCGCAGCTTTCTTTTCAGCAGTTTCAGTAATCGAAATGGCCACATCAGGGCACATGGTGCAACACCTTGCGCAGAGTATGCAGTCATCGGGACGTGCCTGATAAGCAGGAAAGTATCCCTTTGTATTGACTTCATTGGAAATCTCAAGAACGTCTTTAGGGCAAACCTCCACACAAAGCCCGCAACCTTTACATCTATCCTTATCAATCTGGTGTATAAATCCCATTTACGATGGCTCCTAACATCAGTTTTGAATAAAAAATTCAAAGGATCGAATGATCTTGTCTTCGAAATTGTGACCTTTTAATACCCATTTATACCTGTCCAAAACTCACAGGCTTTTTCCAGGGGGGAACGAGCTGTCTCTCAATAGGTAGGACCGGACAGTCGAACTTCGATCCATCCATGGCGGCCAAGAGCTCCGGCGTTGCCGTGATAAAATGAAGACTCAACCCTGTCTTTTCCGAGAGTGTTTTGACGAAATCATACCCCCTGTAGATCTCATCGGTCGTCGTTTCATCAATGAGATTTGCATTTCCGATGATCCCGGTAATGGTCAGCTTTGACGCCTGCTCAATCATTTCCCGCATTTTAATGCACCCATCGATCGTATCGGTGAAAGGCCGGAAAGGATTGACGACTTGAAGCATTTCGATCTGCTGGTTCTCCAATGAGTCCGCAAGGGCCGAGAGGACTGTTGCCCCTGCGTCGTCGCCGCCGACATCGAGTATGGTCAGTTCACCCGGCTGCCGGATTATGCCTGAAATGATCGGGCTCAGTATGGGCAGATCGGCATGGAGGTATTTTTCAGGGGGCAGCGCCACTTCAATCCCGAGGTCAGCGAGCTGGTCTTTTGCCTCACGCGTTCTGAAATAGGGATTGACCAGATCGAGGTCGGCGACACGCACCTCCAATCCATCCCGGCGCCTTTTCACGGCCAGGTTGATTGAAACCTCGGTCTTACCGCTTCCGTAGTTACCGACAATAACTATAAGACCTTCTAAATTAATCTCCAAAAACCCCCCCGGGTTGTTTGCCGCTCTATGCTTACCTGAAAGCGACAAAATGCATCCTGAGATAAAACACTCATAATTAGTCCCTAATCCCGGTTACTGTCAAGCCTTTCAGGTACATATTTTGGCCCTCAATTTGGTTTTCACAACGGAACTCGCCGTTACGTTCGCACTTTCCCGCTGCATCAGCAGCTTGCGATTGTTCGGCTTGTTCGGGGAAAACGGGCTTTGGCCTTGCGCGAGCCCTTGGCGGCCAGTCGAGATATTCCGATTGCAGAATTGCTACGGATTGGAGGAGCAATGGACACAGACAATATAGCACATGGATATGGATTTAAAATCCCAAAATCCATGTATCAAATTCCAAGTATAAAAATCCATCCTCCGTAGCAGGCTACTGCCGAGGACGGGTCGCCCTATTTGTGTTTGTTTGCTCGATGGGGCCACGAGAATAGGACCGTAGGATCTCTATCCTTTTTTATGATAATGGTATTTCTCCACTTCTTCCTTTAACCAATCCGGCCAGTATTGCTCTTCGATCGGGTAACTTGCATCCAATGCCTGAAAAGAGCCGTCACCGGCGACTCGATTTATTTTTTCCTGCGCATTGTATTTGACTTCATCCACACCCACGAGTTTCGCCACGGCGGCATTGATCTCCTCCAGGGATTTGTCGTAGGGATTGTCCCCCTTGAATGCCCTTTGGACCGCCAACTCCTGGAGGCATTCGGACCCGCGATACCACTCCTTAAAGGAGGGAAAAAACATGGGTCCGTAAGACACCCAAAATTCAATATACCGCGCGCCTGCATTGTAGACCACCCATACGGACCCGCCCTCACTCACGCTTCCTCTCACAATGCTGTCATCACCCATGGCAATACTTCGGTCTCTGAGCAACGAATCGATGCCCCCAAATTTAAGCCCAACCTCCTGAGATCTTACCGCCCTCTCTCCCTCCTGAAATGTCCTTACCGCCTGAGGCAGCTTGATCAATGCAGGGAAGAGCGGTTTTTCCAAACCTTCCGCTATCCCGACCGTGACCCCCCAACCTGATTCCGGGTTGGGGATAACAATGTCTGCCCTTGAGCCGCCATAGAGATTCACGAGTTCCAATCCCAACTCTCTCCTTATTTGAAATATCTCCTTCCCCCTAAAAAGGGATGCCACATTTCCGAAATAAACGCCCTGGAAGATGTCAGGCATCATGGTCTCTTCCCTTAGCCTTTTTGTTTCAAATCCCTTGGGAGAACAAATGGTCATCTCTGCACCATCATATTCCCTCTCTGTAAAACCGTTCAATCGCCTGTGAGAAAAGGACTCAGAACTGGCTATGAACGTGCCGTTTATGGTTGCATAGCAGAAGGGCTCAAATGCCCGATCATCGTTCAAGGCAACCAAATAGATCTCCGTGCCGTCGTGGACCAGAGCCGTTAAGGCGAAGGTAGCCCTGCCATGCAGCTTCTCAACGAGCCTTTCTCCCGCTCCGAAGGTAATGCCCTCTTCGGCAATGTACTTGTGCAGCAGGGCTCCAACCACTTCAGTCTTGTTGTCTGTCTGTAGGCTGTATTCTGTTTCAAGCTCCGCCTTTAGGTCATCCTCTTTAATGAGATAACCGTCCATGGCTAACACGAGATGGTACCGACTGCCGCCCTTTGGGTGAATCTCTACAGGTTCGGCATTGAGTTTCTCTGCGACCTTTCTCTTTGTGTAACCGATATTCCCGATGACGGCCACCGGCTCCAATCCCTTAAAAAATTTGATGATGTTTTGGTCAATGACCTCTGCAATCCTTCCAAGCCCTTTATGAATGTAGATACCCTTTCGGTTTCCGATAGCCATCCCAGTGCTGGCCTTGCCCCGGTGCTGACAGGCACCGGTCGAAAGGTATGCTTTATCTACCAATTCATTGTCATTCAACCCATACAAACCCACGACACCGTCCATATTCACCTCCAAATGGCTTTTTTTAAATGACCGACGAGATTGAAATTCGCCCCCTATTAGGTTTGGAACCCAACAAACACATTAACGAAGCAACGCCTTCCTGTCCCGAAACCTGTTTGTTGGGGGACGGGAAAACCGACCCACCCTCCGTAGCAAGCTACTGCGGAGGACGGGCGAGCGGAAAAGTATTCACCGCAGTTGCTTAGGCGAAGCGATACTGGTTGCTCGATGCTCGATACTGGATAAAACCAAAAAAAGAACCGTTACTTGCGACATCTCCGCTAAAGACGGAATCTTCGACCAGCATCCAGAAACCAGCATCTAGTATCTATTCCCATATTACACTACAACATATAGGGACTTGACTCAAATCTTAAAAACACGGCAAATATAAGTATCTAGCGAATCCCAAATATAAGGACTGGAAAGTATCTGATAGCTCAGGGATCTGTCAAGCCTGGTTAGATGATCCAAAATTCAAGGGATTTCAGATGAATACATAAGTGATCGCAAATACAGGTCAAAAAAAATTCTTCCTTCAATCAAACTGCTTGACAAATCATTGAAATTAAGATTAATAATTGAATTGAAAAAAAATAATCAAAATGTTTTCCTCTGAATATAAATGTTCACACTCATCAAGGCGGCCGCTATAACCCATGGGAAACATTCTCGAAGAGATCTCCCGGAATTACCCCTCCTTAACGCCTCGCCAGCGAAAGCTTGCGGAATACCTATTCCATAACCTTAATCAGGCGATTCTCCTCAACTCCACACAACTCGCCGCGGAAGCTGAAGTTTCCGTTGCAACTGTTTTGCGTTTCGTCACCAGCCTTGGTTTTGCAGGCTTTGCCGAATTCAAGCGAACCATAGGTGAAAAAATCCTCGAAGATTTTTCAACTGCCACCCGACTTGAGGAATCATCGAAGGCCATGGAGGACCGCTCCTCTCTATTCACCGATATTCTGAAAGGTGACGTTGAAAACATTGGGGCCTTGAGCTCGCAGGTCTCTGAGGAATCATTCGGGCATTCTGTTGAAAAGCTCTGTTCCGCAAAAACCATCTATGTTTTGGGTTTGCGTTCCAGCTATGCCTTGGCCTTTTACCTTGCCTTTGATCTCCGGTTCTTTCTGAGTTCCGTACGTCTTGTGGATTTGGGAATCGGTGACACCCCGGAGCAATTACGGGACATCGGATCAGAAGATGTTTTGGTGGCCATCAGTTTCAAGCGTTATACCCATGAGACGGTTAGAATCACCGAGAAGGTGAAACGAAAAGGAGCATTTATCCTCGGCATCACGAATAGCGAGCTCTCGCCAATTGCTCAATTGAGCGACCTACTTTTAGTCGCAGAGACTCAAATCCCGGCCTACTTTGAATCATACACGGCCCCAATGAGTTTGCTGAACGCCTTGATCACAGCCATTGCATTCCGCGAAAAGGAGACTGCGTTGCCTGTCCTAAGTGCTCTTGAAAGGGAATTCAAGGAGTTTGAAACCTTTGATCAATAGAGACGCTTTTGAATTGTTTGAATTTTACGGTCTCGGCTTCAACGGTGTAAGTTTGATCCCCATCTGAGCGAAAAAATGCTCAATCGGGAGTTATTCGTTATCATTTAATCGTTGCCCATGCATATACCATTTGATATTCAATATTTCTTGATTAATTAAGATGCAATTTTGATTATCATTATCCCAAAACCAATAACCGATTCCTAGAAACAGACAACACCTAAGCGACTCTTAAATCGATGAAGATTGAATTAACTATTCCGATTTCGAAAGGAGGTGAATGATATTGAAACCCGACCCTCTTTTGAGGGGAACTGCTCAATGAAAAAGGCGGTAAACAAATAACCAATTTCATCCAGCAAACTGTTAACCAAAACGATCATCTATTACCGAAAAGGAGGTTGTCATGAAGAAGTTCTTTATTGTTGGATTGGTTGTATTGGTCGGAGTTGTCTTGTTGACCGGCGCAACATCGGCGCCTGTCCAGGCCAAGACCAAATTCGTCACCATCGGCACCGGCGGCATCACGGGCGTTTATTATCCCACCGGCGGCGCCATTGCCAAGATTGTTAACAAGAAACGTAAACAGTACGGGATTCGAGCTACCGTCGAGTCAACCGGTGGTTCTGTCTTTAATGTGAACGCTATTATGTCCGGCGACCTTGACTTCGGCGTGGTCCAGTCCGACCGCCAGTATCAAGCCTGGAAAGGTCTCGCGGAATGGAAGGACAAAGGTCCCCAAAAGGATCTCAGGGCCATGTTTACCATCCATCCCGAATCCATCACCCTGGTCGCTGCAGACGACTCTGGAATTAAAGGTATCCAGGATCTCAAGGGCAAAAGGGTCAACATCGGCAACCCCGGTTCCGGGCAACGCCAGAACTCCATCGACGCCCTCGATAATGCGGGCCTTGACTTCAATTCGGCTCTCAAGGCTGAGGGCGTAAAGGCGGCTGAGGCCCCCGGGCTTCTTCAGGATGGCCGTATCGATGCTTTCTTTTACACCGTGGGACATCCCAGTGGAGCGATCAAAGAGGCCACGGCAGGGAAGAGGAAGGTCCACTTTGTTCCCATTACCGATGTGAGTGGTCTCCTTTCAAAGTTCCCCTACTATGCTAAGGCCTTCATTCCCATCAAGCTCTATCCCGGATCCACCAATAAAGGCGATGTAGCTACTTTTGGTGTGAAAGCCACTTTTGTCACATCCGCTAAAGTTCCGGACGATGTCGTCTACGCCATCACGAAAGAGGTCTTTGACAATTTTGAGGCCTTTAAAAAACTGCATCCCGCCTATCAGGTGCTCACAAAGAAAAACATGCTGGAAGGCATGAGCGCACCTATTCATCCGGGCGCCATGAAGTATTACAAAGAAGCCGGTCTTATGTAGCAGATCAACCTCAGGGACGGCAGCCTCAACTGCCGTCCCTTCCAAACCTCAAAATCGGATAAAAAACGATATCATCCACCCCATTCCTTTTTTCTGTTTTTCGGCAATGACTCTTTTGTGCTCCGCGCAATTTGACCGGAGCGCCGCCCAAAATGAGGGCTTTCAAATTCATAACCCCGGGAGACCAAAATGACTGACAATCAACTAGAAAAAAATGACGAAGGTCTCGAATTAGCAAAACGGATGGCCGAAGAGGAAGAGGGCGTTGGAAGAAGGCCATTAGGTCCCGTTAAATGGATAATCCCAACCATTGGCGTTGTCTGGGCCCTGTTTCAACTTTCCATCGCCAGTTGGCTCATCCTGGATACGGTCTTTATCAGAGCGATTCACCTTGGATTTGCCCTTTTGATGGTCTTTTTGAACTATCCCTTATTCAAAGAAACACGGTGGGGTCTTAAATTTCTTTCAGCCAAAAGACGAATTCCCATTTTTGATTTTGGCATTGCGATCATTGCCTGCTTTGCTGCAATCTATATTGCTTTAGATTACGCTGGGATAAATACCCGTTACGGCGCTCCCATTCCCCGTGATGTTGTCATTGGCCTTGCCCTTTTGGTTCTGTTGTTGGAGGCTTCCCGTCGCGTAATCGGTCCGGCCCTATCGGTCATAGCGACATTTTTCTGTGCCTACGCCTTTTTAGGTCCATACATGCCGGATCTCATCGCCTTTAAGGGTGTCTCCCTTGGCCGGTTCATGGGTCAGATCACCATGTCCACCGAGGGGATTTACGGTATCCCCCTTGATGTGTCTGCGACCATTGTTTTCCTCTTCGTCCTCTTTGGGGCCATGCTCGACAAGGCCGGCGGGGGGAGATATTTTATCCAGCTTGCCTTGAGTCTGCTGGGCGGTTTCAAAGGGGGCCCGGCCAAGGCGGCTATCATGGGCAGCGGACTTACGGGCCTGGTTTCAGGCTCAAGTATCGCCAATATCGTCACAACGGGCACCTTTACCATCCCCTTGATGAAGAAAGTGGGATATCCAGCAAAAAAGGCGGCCGCCGTGGAAGTGGCCGCCAGCACGGACGGACAACTTGCTCCGCCCATCATGGGGGCGGCAGCTTTTATTATCGCCGAATATGTAAATGTACCCTATGTGCAGGTGATCAAGGCCGCTGCCATACCGGCTTTTGCCTCCTATGCGGCCCTTTTCTACATCACCCATCTTGAGGCATCGAAACTCGGTCTAAGGGGCATCCCCCGCAAAGAACTGCCTCCTTTCTTTAAAACACTTCTCAGTGGCGTACACTTCCTTGTCCCTCTGTGTGTGTTGCTCTATGAGTTGATCATAGCCAGGCATTCCCCCGAATTGGCCGCCTTCAACGCCATTTGGATCATGGCCATTGTTATGTTTTTCCAACGCCCGATTCAGGCCTACAGGAATAAGCAACCTATCGGTCCGGCATTTAAGGTGGGCATCACCGAAATCTTCTCAGCCTTGGTTTCAGGCTCAAGAAACATGTGCTCCGTTGCCCTGGCTACCGCCGCAGCCGGAATCATTGTGGGTGTGGTCGCCATGGGTTTAGGGGGGCTCATCACCGAGGTCATCGACACCATCTCCGGAGGCAACATCTATGCATTGTTGGTCATCACAGCCATCGCGAGTCTGATCATCGGTATGGGGCTGCCGACCACGGCCACCTATATTGTTATGGCCTCACTCACGGCGCCCGTGATTGTGGAACTTGGGGGGTATGTGGATTTTATCGTTCCTCTCATGGCCGCACACCTGTTCTGTTTCTATTTTGGAATCCTGGCGGATGACACCCCACCGGTTGGTCTGGCGGCCTATGCTGCGGCTGCCATTGCTAAGTCGCCACCTATACCTACCGGCTTGCAGGGATTCATGTACGATATCCGAACGGCTATCCTGCCATTCATGTTCATCTTCAATACCGACATCATCCTGCACAACATTTATAGCTGGCCGCAGGCCATACTCATCTTTATCATGACCTGTGGCGGGAATTTCGCCTTTGCAGCGGCCACGCAGGGATGGTTCGTAGCCAAAAACCGGGTCTACGAGATCCCCATTTTCCTTGTAATCACACTGGTCCTCATGCGTCCCGACCTTATCGCAAGCTGGATCGGGTTGGCCCATGAGCAACGCTACTGGACATACCTCATTGGACTGGCCATTTTCGGCGCTGTTTACCTATTACAAAGACCCAGGATTCCTATGGATGCAGAAACAGTTGCACCTGCCTAGGGGTCTAAAGGCGTTCATGGCATATGAAAAGGAGGGAATGATGTTTAATAGATCAGTTAGGCTTGTGGGTATGACGGTCATCTGCCTTTTCCTTTGCGTCGCCTGGACCCATGCAGGTGAACGTTTCACAGACAACGGGGATGGCACCGTAACCGATCATCAGTTAGGCCTCCTGTGGTCCAAGGCTGACAATCAAGGGGATATCGATTGGAAAGGCGCAGAGCGATGGATCAAGTATACCTTTCCCTTTAGCCTGCCCATGGAAAAGAGGGAAAATTGGAGGCTGCCGACCCTTGAGGAACTTAAGAGTCTGTACGTCAAAGACAATAAGGGTTATGAGAGCGACTGCGGTCAATGGGTCAAAATCGTCCCTGAAATTCGATTGAGCTGCGGATGGGTGTGGTCTTCGGAAAAGCAGAATGTGACGGCCGGCGTGTTCAATTATCAGCGGGGCTATCATTATACCGACCGCATGGTTCATAAGCGGGCTTACCGCGCTCTTGCAGTCCGAACGCTGAAGACGGGCGATTAGTAAAATTGAAGATTTTAGATTGACGATTGAATATTGCGGAATTTATGCAATCTCGATCGCCATTGGACATACGGCTGCGCGTATGATCCTGCAGTTATTCTGCGGGAACAATGGGTGAAAAAGCGGAGAGACGGGGCGGCCAAGTAATATTTGTTTCAGCTATCCGTCGCAACGTCCCTTCGTTCCAGCCGAAGTTCTCTGTTTTTGCGCCTAAAGTGCACACATCGGCAAAGGACAAACAACAATCGGGAGACAATTATGAGTGAGATAAAAAAAATAATGGTGGCTATTGCATTCTCAAAATATTCCCCTGCCATTCTTGAGTATGCAGCCAAATTGGCTGGTGATCTGAAAGCCCAGCTTGTTGTGGCAAACGTCATTAATCGCCGTGACGTTGAAGCCGTAAGCAGCGTGGAGTCCATGGGTTACTCGGTTAATACCGATGATTATATCAAAGGTGTCAAACAAGATCACCGGGCCGAATTGGATAAAATGCTCGCAAACACGGCCTATGCCAAAGAGAATGTGAAGGTGGTCTTCAAGATGGGACACCCTTTCAATCAACTGGTGAATGTGGTCAAAGAAGAGGGCGTTGACCTGGTTGTCATGGGGGTTAAAGGGCGCACGGATCTGGAGCATGCATTGGTCGGTTCAGTGGCCGAAAAGATGTTCCGCCACGCCCCAGTGCCTGTGCTTCATTACCGTTGAAAGCAACGCCTAGAGATATACAAAACGACCTGAGAACATGAAATGACGAATTCTCTGGAAGGGGTGTTTAACCCGCGATCCATCGCGATCATCGGCGCCTCCGAAGTCGCTGGGAAGGCAGCGGAAAGAAGAACCCGCAGTCTTCTGGAAGGCGGCTACAAGGGAGAGATCTACCCCATCAATCCCAAGAGAGACAAGATCTTCGGTCGAAGGGCCTACAAGAGCGTTCTGGATGTCGAAAATGAAATCGATCTGGCCATGATCGTCGTGGCCCCCAGATTTGTTGCTCAATCTGTAAAAGAATGCGTTCAAAAAAGGGCCAAAGGCATCATCATCATCACAGCAGGATTGGGAGAGTCCGGGGAAGCGGGAAAAAGGATTGAAGCGGATATCCTGGATGAAGCCGCAAGGATCGGTACCTATATTATAGGGCCCAATTGCAGTGGGATGTTCAGTGCCTCCGCCCTGGTGAACCTACTGGGCGTGCCTCGCCTTAAAGGCGGGACGATTTCCGTCCTTGCTCAAAGCGGCAATGTCATCGACTCCCTGACCCACTTCGCCGGGACAAGGGGTGTCGGCTTTAGCAAGATTATGAGCCTGGGAAATGCCATCGGGGTCAGCTTCCCCGAGTATATCGAATACTTGAAAGATGATCCCGATACCCGGGTTATCGTAACCTATTTGGAGGGCATTAAGGACGGCAACAGGCTGGTGCGGGTTGTGAAGGAAACCGTCAAAGAAAAGCCCGTTATTGCTCTCAAAGTCGGCAGGTCGGGAGCTGGCGCAAGGGCGGCCGCTTCCCATACCGGATCCCTTGCGGGTGATGATGTCATTGTTGATGCCGCCTTCAGACAGGCAGGTATCGTAAGAGTGACCAACGTTGACGAACTGTTTGATATGGCAGAAATATTCAGCCATTGTCCCCTGCCTAAAGGAAGGCGCGTGGCTATTCTATCAGAGGGCGGCGGGGACAATTCCATAGCTGCGGACAATGCCGAAACCTATGGTATGGAGGTCCCCATTCTCTCTGAGGATACGCAACAGAGGATGAGACCTTTCCTGCTCGAAGGCATGCCGGCCTCAAATCCTATCGATTACGGCGGTACAGCCGAAGAAAACCCTCAAATGATCGCGGAATGTGTGAAGGTGTGCATGGAAACGGATGAAGTGGACGCGGTTCATATGACCGGTTTTTTCGGGGGGTTTAAGGATATCATTGCGTCCCATGTGGCGGCTTTGGAGGAGAACACGGCACGCCAACTGGTGGACCTTGTCGAGAATAACGCAAAACCTCTTTTTGTTCATACAAGTTATGCGAGGGACTCCATTGATTCCCTCAACATCCTAAAAGAGGCCGGCGTGCCCGTAATGGAGTCGTCTGAAAGGGCTGCCCAGTGCCTGGGCGCCCTGATGACCTTTGCCGTCAACCAGAAAAAAATGCGGCATATGAGGCCGCTCAATGGAAAAGGAGATCCGCGGCCGAAGGTTAGGGCGCTATTGACGAAGGTAAAGAGAGAAAAACGGACCAGCCTTTTGGAGACCGAGTCGCGGGAACTCCTTATAGAATACGGAATCTCTCTTCCCGAAGCAGTCTTGGCCTGCACCCTGGAGGAAGCCACCGATGCGGCTGATAGTATTCGCTATCCGCTGGCTATGAAAGTGGTTTGCCCTGATATCCTACACAAATCTGACGCAGGAGGCATAAAGCTGGAACTCAAGAACAGGGAAGGGGTAGAACTGGCCTTCCAAGAGATCATGGCCAATGCCAGCAAAGTGACGACAGAGGATCGTGTCGTGGGCGCCCTGGTCTCACCCATGATCTCGAAAGATCAGGAATGCATCATTGGAATGATTCGGGATCCTCAATTTGGACCCGTCGTCATGTTCGGTTTGGGAGGGATCTTTGTGGAGGTCATGAAGGATGTGGCATTCAGGATCGCTCCCCTGGCGGATAAAGATATTGATGAAATGATCAAAGAGATAAAGAGTTATTCTATTCTGACTGGTATAAGAGGTGAAAGCCCAAAGGATATCGAGGCCATAAAAGAGCTGCTCGCCAAGATCTCTGATATTGCCATGGACAATCCGGAAATCAAAGAGCTCGATCTCAATCCGGTCATTGTCCATGAAGAGGGGTTATCCATTGTTGATTCCCGGGTGATTCTTGAAGAATTGGAAGAAACTGATTGATCGGTCCCGGTTTTCAGATTAAACCTTCGAACCCTAAACTATGTTAATGAAATTGATTTCTTTTGCGAGGCATTTTCAAAACGTTCAAGTTTGGCCTGGGTCAAGGAAGACGAAAATCTTAACCGCAGGAATACATGTAGTATTTTGAGGATTGAGATTTGAGTCTGACGCCGCTTGTCCCGTCGTAGCTTCTTGTTCGCCACAGCCTTGGCGGCGGCGGATAGCGATGACGGAAGATTGACCAAAATCGGGCGTTTTGAAATTGGCTCTGGAGATGAAGAATGGATTATGAATGCATCATCTATGAGAAAGAAGCGGATTTTGCCATCATCAAGCTTCATCGCCCTAAAGTATTAAACGCCATGAACAAACAACTATGGCTGGATTTTCAGTCGGCCCTGGATGATGTGGAAAATGATCCCCAGATAAAGGCCCTCATTATCACCGGTGAAGGGAGGGCCTTTTCCACGGGCGCTGACCTGAAGGAATCAAAGGATAGGAGCATTGAGGATTATCGCGCCTATCTGGTGGAACTCCAGGAGACCTCGCGAAGGATTATTCGCTTCCCAAAACCCACCATAGCCGCCATTAACGGCTATGCCTTGGGGTCAGGGTATGAATTGGCCCTCGCCTGTGATATACGCATTGCCGCTGAAGACGCCCAGATCGGCTCACCCGAAGCCCGTGTGACCTCTTCCATCACTGGGGGCGCCTTTCGGCTCATGCAGGATTTAGTGGGCCCGGGCAAGGCGAGAGAGCTTCTTTTCACGGCACAAAACATTGACGGAAAAGAGGCCGAAAGGATCGGTCTCGTCAACAAAGCCGTTCCCCTTGATCAACTGATGGAGGGGGCCGTTGCTATGGCAAAAATGATCGCCGAAAATTCAGCCTTCTCTATTGCCATGATCAAAAAGGGCCTCAATATGGCGAGGGGCGAAGTGAGTCTCGATGCCCTCATGGATTTTGAAATTGAGGCCTGCTTGACCTGCGTCTCCACAAAAGAAAGGCAGGAATCCCTCCAAACTTTCGAAAACCGAAAAAAATAATGCGACAAATTAGGTTATAAGGTTCAGCGTTCAAGGTTCAGCGCCGCCTCTGGCCGCCTAAGCGGCCAGTTTGATCAAAAAACTGACTCCAGCGTTGCTTAGTCAGATACGAGGGTTTTATCATCTCAGCGCAAGCGACATCTTTGAACGGGGGGATACCTTTTTCTTAATGCTCGAAACAGATTATGCGCCAATAAATAGCATCAATGACCATCAATTTGAAAGATCACTAAAATTTTGAAACAAGTCGATTTTTGTTTTTCTTTAACCTTGAACTTTGAACCGTCCAACCTTGAACCCTATTGGGCGCAAAATATTTGCGCCCCGTCACAATATCCTTGAAATCTCTCCAATTCTCCTTTAAGTCATGTGTAAAATTCACGCCACTACGGTTTGACATCCCAACGACGATGTTTAATGTTTCGTCTTGATGCGATCTATTTCATTTTAGTCCCTACTAGGCACGATATTTGTAGGCTTTAGAAATCCGTGGAATGAATTAATAAATGAATATATGGGTGGTTCCTGCTGTGAAAAAAACGACCAAGAAAGCCAGAAAGAAGAAACCAAGAATCGAGATCGACAACGAGTTGTGCAAAGGCTGTAGAATCTGTATTGAATTCTGCCCGGAGGGGGTTCTCGAACTCAATGATCAGGAAAAGGCCATTGTCGCTCATCTTGAAAATTGCACGGCCTGCAAATCCTGTGAACTTCGCTGTCCGGATATCGCGATTGAAGTGAAGTGATAAAATCGCTCCGCGATTTAATATAATGCGACTTCGCCGCTTTAACCTAGAGTCATATAGACAATTAAGCTGTTTTGCGGAAACCGGGTTTGATCCCATTAATATTTAATTCTTGATACTAAAGAAGGTTGATAATCTCATAATAAGTCTTTAGATGGACGGCACAGAAAAAAGCTCCAGATGCAAGGCGCGCGAGTCTTTAGGAATGAGGCGTACATAGAAGTACGCCGCAGTGACTGAAGATGAAGCGCAACGCCGCCCTTCGGCTTTGCTCAGGGCCGTGAGCATGTCGAACGGCAGATGGATTTTTTACGAAGCCGTCAAGGTTGGAAATCCATGAGCAAAAAAACTATGTTTATCCAAGGCAACGAGGCCTGTGTTGAAGCTGCCCTATACGCCGGACTTGACTTTTACGCCGGTTATCCCATCACCCCCTCAACGGAAATCGCCGAACTTCTCTCAAGCCGCCTGCCTCAAAAGCGAGGCAAATTCATCCAAATGGAAGATGAAATCGCTTCAATGTGTGCCATTGTCGGCGCTTCCCTTACAGGCCTCAAATCCATGACGGCCACGAGCGGTCCCGGTTTTTCCCTAAAGCAGGAGGCCATCGGCTATGCCATCATGACAGAGGTCCCCTGTGTAATCGTGAACGTTCAAAGGGGCGGCCCTTCAACCGGGCTACCTACGGGCGTCAGTCAAGGTGATGTCATGCAAAGCCGCTGGGGAACCCATGGAGATCATGCCATTGTGACCTTGACCGCCTCCAATCATCAGGACCTTTTTTCCATGACCGTAGAGGCCTTCAACATTTCGGAAACCTACAGAACGCCCGTCATCCTGCTTTTCGATGAGGTGATAGGCCATATGCGGGAGAGACTCATCATGCCTGAACAGGGTGAGATTCCTCTGGTTGAAAGGCTCTGTACATCAGTGGGCGAAGGAACGGATTACCACCCCTATCTCCCGAGAGAGGATGGAAGATTGCCCATGTCCGATTTCGGCGGCGTCCACCGTTACAATGTGACCGGCCTGGTCCATGACATGTGGGGTTTCCCGACGGATAATCCGCAGATCGCCTATGGTCTGCTCCGGCACCTGGTGGACAAGATCGAGGGCCATGTTGATGAAATAACCCACATCAATGAATTCTTCTTGGATGATGCAGACTGCATATTGATTTCTTACGGTTCCGCTGCCAGGTCCGCGCTCCATGTCGTGGAAAACCGCAGGGCCCGGGGAGAGCGTTTGGGGCTGTTGGAATTGCAAACCATATGGCCTTTTCCGGCCGAAGTGATTAAGGAAAAATGCGAGTATGCGAAATTCGTAATCGTTGTGGAAATGAACATGGGACAAATTATGCAAGAGGTGAGAAAGGCGCTGGATGATCCCGACAAAGTATTTCTGGCGAACCGCATTGACGGCACCTTTATAACCCCTGCGGATATTCGCAATATTCTCAGGCTTATCCAGGGAAAAGGAGTTTAGACCATGGCAGTAAGAGACTATTTACGTGAGAGATTCATGCCGCATATATGGTGCCCCGGATGTGGTCACGGCATCGTGATGAACAACCTGATTCGTGCACTTGAAGATATGGGACTGAAAAAAAATGACATCGTCATGGCCACAGGGATCGGTTGCTCATCCAGAATTTCCGGCTACATGGATTTCCATACCTTGCACACCCTTCACGGCAGAGCCCTCGCCTTTGCTACAGGAGTCAAATTATCCCGCCCTGATCTAACAGTTCTCGTTCCCATGGGCGACGGGGATGCCCTCGCCATTGGGGGCAACCATTTCATCCATGCAGCCCGCCGTAACATTGATATCACGGCTATCGTGATGAACAACAACATCTACGGCATGACCGGCGGGCAGTTTTCCCCCTTGTCGGGGTACGGCGCCATGGCGACAACGGCACCCTATGGCAACATCTATGAAGCCTTCGACATTGTGGAATTGGCCAAAGGAGCGGGGGCATCCTTCGTGGCCAGAACGACGGCCTATCACGTGACTTCCATGCAAAAGATCCTCAAGAAGGCCATTCAACACAAGGGCTTCTCGGTGGTTGAGATTCTTTCCCAATGCCCCACCTATTTCGGAAGAAAGAATAAGGTGGGCGATTCCATTGACATGTTGAACCATTATAAGACCCATACCGCGCCCGTCGGCTCAAAAAAGAAGGAGGCGCATCCCGATTTCATCGAGAGGGGCATATTCGTTGAGCAGGAAAGACCCGAGTATTGTTCCGAATATGAAAAGGTCGTGGAAAGGGCTCAAGAAGGGAAATAGATACGATGGAACGATGTCGATTAATTTTTTCCGGTTCAGGCGGTCAGGGCGTTATCACCGCCGCCATAATACTCGCAGAGGCTGCCGTGCTTCACGAAGGTCTGAATGCAGTTCAGTCACAATCCTACGGGCCGGAAGCTCGAGGGGGAGCAACTAGGTCCGATGTGATTATCTCGGACAAAGAAATTCGTTTTCCGAAGGTAAACCAACCCAATGTTTTGATTTGTCTGACCCAGAAGGCCTACAACAAGTTTTCGAGCACGATTCGTCCGGGCGGTCTCTTGATTACCGACAGCCATTTTGTCAAACTGGAACCAAAAATAGATGCTCGTCAAGAGTCCCTGGGGATGTATAAGGCGATCATGGACAATATCGGCAAATCCATTGTATTCAATATCTGTGTTCTAGGAACTCTGATTGGTTTAACCCAGCTGATCAAAGAGGAATCCATCCTAAAAGTTCTTGAATCCAGGATCCCCCCCGGATTTCTAGACATGAACAGAAAGGCTATGGACTTAGGGCTACAACTTGCCGAAAAAATCAACGCCTCAAGGTCTTGACGAAATGAATGATATCTTGCTGGTATTTTAGATAGGTCTCACAAAATTCCGGCTCATTTTTTGAATTCATGATGTAAAGAAAGTACTTCAGGTCCCATCGCCCCATGATGAACAGAGTCTTTCGGACATTAAAGGCCTTCAGCATATAGTCGATTGCAGAACGAATCTGGCGATATTCCTTCCTCAACAAACCCATATCGGTCCTTTGGCCCTTGCTGTGGAGAATATGTAGAAGAGGAAAGACCCCTCTTCGGAATACGTACTTGATAGCCTCGTAGGGGCGTATCGACTCGATAAAAGCTTCATATTCGCGTGTCCGGTATAGCTTTTTGAGTCCTTTGGATTCAAAAAAAGCCAGTTCTTTGGGAAAGTACTTTCCTTTGAGGTAAGATTTGTAGTTTTTCTTGATAGCCGTTCTTTTCTCTCCCAGGAGATAGGCACGCACACTGGGATATCCCATCTTTCCGTCCCTTGGAAGCCGCCTCCGCATCTGGTTTTTAAAACCCTCTAATATTTTTCGACCCCCGATAAAACGGATGGAAAAGGCCCAAGGGAAATGGAAAAATTGGGGCTCGAATAGCCGGTTTTCAGACTGACTTCGCATCTCATCGATGTAATGGATATAATCAAAGAAATCCTTGAAAGAAACGATACTTTCCCCATCGTAGTTGCCCAAATAGAAATAGTTTATGTGATAGGGGAGGAAAGACTCGTCCACTTCCAGATCACTGATCCGCTCGAATTCCTTCTTGAAAATTTCCTTTAGCTTATCGTAGGCCTCCTTCTTCTCCCCATCATAGAGAAAGACGCAATCGATATCGCTTGTAAATCCGATGGCGCCGCTACCGATGCCGCCATAGACGCCAATGATAATCGGGGCGTCTTCGATGTCCAATTGTACTTTGATCCGCTCAAAAAGCCCTTCCATCAGCCGCAGGTGAACATCCGCATACAACTGCGCCGTCCTGAAGCCACTGCCTTTCCTTCTAAGCTGCTGCCGATAGATCATGTTGATCTCTTTCCTGAAAGCCTGCTCTATGAGGTTTTTCCCCTCATTAACAATGACCCTTAATAGATCGAGGACCTCCTTCTGATATTGGGGTGTAATGCTTTCCCCATAACGTTGAGTGATCCAGAAAACATTTTCAGCCTTCGTATCCTCTGTGGCGGATATGATGGCTTTCTCAATATTCATTCCGGTCAGAGACAAAGCCCAAGAGATCTTGTGGAGAAGACCTATTTTGTTTGATGTGTTCACAGTGAGAGTGCCCTTGTCAAAGTTGACACTCTTGAATCCCGGGACAATCTGATCCTGTATAACCTGGCGTCGTTTCTCCCACAGAAAAATTTCTTTCTCGATATTAGTGTCCCCTCTTAACACCTTTTGAAGAGACTCGAAGAGCATGTTCTCTAGAAAGGGAGGTTCGTATTTCTGGGGTATACGAATTTTGTACAGATCCGTGACTATCCCGTCCTTAATATGGATATCTGCCTCAAGGATGTGGCAGTCGTGAATCGTGAAGATCCCGGCCACCTTACTAAGAAGAAAGGGCTTATCATAGGTGCTGACAAAACAGAGGGCTTCCGTCCTGCTCAAAGGCACCAGTTTCATCCCAAGATAATCGTCTTTATAGGATCTTCTTTTCACTGCCTCTTCCAATACCCCATGCTTACTTGCTCATCGGACCGGCCTTTTTATTTTTGCCCTTGAGGTTGTCCCGGAGCGCCTTTTTCGTTTCTTCTATCTCTTCTCGCGTCACCGTTTTTCGAAGCTCTTCCATCTTGGCCATGACCTGAGAGAAACGTACGCCTTCAGAAGCGCTGATCCACTCCAATTGAAGGCGTTCCTTCCTCAGCCCCCATTTAACCATCCTTCTCCAGATTTTTTCGATTCTCCTCTTGGTCCAGTGGTTCGCGTCAATATAGTGGCAATCTCCAAAATGGCAGCCTGAAACCAAAACAACGGGTGCCTCCATCTCGAAAGCCCTCCAAATGAATTTCTCGTCTACCCTGCCGGAACACATGGTTCGGATCAGGCGCACATTGGGGGGATAACTCAGACGCGCTATTCCGGCGGAATCAGCTCCTGCGTAGGAGCACCAATTGCATGCAAAGCAGACGACCTTCTCATCCGAATTGTCCTCTAATATCGCCTGGACTTGTGCCATAATCTGAGCATCGCTGTAATGATTCATCTCTATGGCATCATGGGGGCACTCGGCTCCGCAGGTGCCGCACCCGGCACATGCAGCCTCGATCACCACGGCCGGCGTTTTGTTCTTTTTATCTACCGTGATGGCGTTATAGGGGCAGACCTTGGCGCAGATGCCGCAGGAATTACACTTGCTCTCATCCACACGACTCGTAAGCGCCTCGACCGTAATCTTGCCGGGTGACATGATTCTGGCCGCTCTGGAGGCTGCTGCGGAGGCCTGTGTGACGGCGTCTTTTATGTCCTTCGGAGACTCTGCCGTGCCCGCGAAAAAAATGCCCTTTGAAGCGGAATCGACGGGTTGCAACTTCGGATGGGCCTCGAGAAAGAAACCATCCGATGTCTTTTGCAGAGCCAGCATCTCCTGGATCTTGTTCATGTCTTCCGAGGGCACCAGCCCCTGGGAGAGCACAACCATCTCCGCGGAATGCTTTTCCAGGCGATCGGTCGCGGTGTTCTCCACGAAAAGGAGCAGATCGCGAGAAGCGGGATCTGCCTGCACGTCTCCAGGAAGTCCCCTGATGTACTTGACTCCCTTGCCCTTGGAGCGTTGGAAAAGGTCCTCAAAGCCCTTGCCGAAGGCCCGGATATCAATATAGAAGACCTTTACCTCCATATCCGGATAATGCTCCTTCAGCATAAGGGTGTCTTTGATCGTATTCATACAGCAGATATTGCTGCAGTAGGGATTTGCCTTTTCGTTTCCAGGGGATCTCGAACCTACGCATTGGATGAAGGCGACTGATTTGGGAACTCTGAGATCGCTGAGGCGGATCACCTCCCCTTTTGTCGGTCCTCCTGCGTTGATCAGTCGCTCAAACTCCATGGTCGTCAAGACGTTCGAAAAACGGGTATAGCCGTATTCATCCAAGGCTGTGGGATCATAGGGCGTCATTCCCGTCGCCACAACGAGGGTGCCTACTTTGAAAGTCACCTCCTCGTCTTTCATATCGTAATCAATGCAACCCTTCTCACAGGCCTCTTTACACTTACCGCAGATTAGAGGATTCTGGCCAAGGCACTCTGAGGGATTCAATACATAGGCTGACGGTACGGCCTGTGGGAAGGGCGTGAATATGGCTTTCCGTGAAGCCAGGCCCAATTCGAATTCATCCGGCTTCAATACCGGGCAGACCTTCGCACAATCACCGCAGGCCGTGCACTCCCCCTCACCCACGAACCGTGCCCTTTTTTGGACCGTCACTTCGAAGTTGCCAACATATCCCTTTACGTCCTTTATCGTGCTCAGGGTCATCAGCTCAATGTTGGGATGTCGACCGACATCCGTCATCTTCGGACCAAGAATTCAGATGGAACAATCCATGGTCGGAAAGGTCTTGTCCAGTTGAGCCATGACACCGCCGATGGAAGGCTTCTTTTCAACGAGATAGACATGAAAACCAATGTCGGCCAGATCGAGAGCAGCTTGAATCCCAGCCACGCCACCGCCTATAACCAGGCTTTTTTGTGTGACGGGCACCTCCTGCTCCTTGAGGGATTTCAGCAACCTTGCACGGCCTACAGCCATATTGACCAGATCTTTGGCCTTTTCCGTGGCCTCCATCCTTTGATGGGGATGGACCCATGAGCATTGTTCGCGGATGTTGGCCATTTCCAGGAGGTATGGATTCAGGTCGGCCTCCTTGCACATCTGCCGGAAGGTGGGTTCATGAAGCCTTGGAGAGCAAGAGGCCACAACAATTCGGTTTAGCCTATTATCACCGATATCCTGTTTCACAAGCTGTTGACCGGGATCGGAGCACATATAGGAATAGTGCCGCGAGACGACCACGCCCTCGAGATCATTCGCCCATTGGGCAGTGGCCTCGCAGTCCACGGCATTAGCGATGTTCAACCCACATTCGCAAACGTAGACCCCTATTCGGATTTCCTCCTCCGATGTACTCACGGTCTTCAAATGGGTCATGAAAGGCCCTCCTTGTAATATCTTTGGTCCTGAGATCTATACAAAAAAATCGGAGTTTATGGTAACAGTTCATGCCATTGTTTCGGCCAAGACGGTGGCCATATCCTGAATATCAATGTGAAGGTCCTGCAATCGGTTTACATCGCTCATGGCGCAGGTTAGATGAATCTGGCACTTGGGACAGGCCGTCACGACCAGATCGCTCTTGGTGCCTTTGGCCTCCATGAGACGTTCAACTTGCATCTGCTTGCTGAACCGATCGCAGTGAAGCCAGGAGGAGTTCCCGCAACACCAAGCCCCAGGACCAAAGTGGGGCATCTCGCGAACCTGCGCAATCGACCCGAGGAGTTCTCTGGGCGCCTCATAAATGCCCTGAAAACGTCCCAACCGGCAGGGATCCTGATAGGTCACGGTCTTGCCCAGACTTTTCTGCCCATTAAAACCCCTTTGTCTGAGGAATTCGCTCAGGTGCATCACCTCAAAGGGAAAGGCATCCGAGGCCTGCGGATAGAGATGTCCCAAGACATAACTGCACTCCCCGCAGGCCGTGATGATCGTCTTGGCTCCCGCCTTTTTGAAGGACTCCATATTGATGCGTCGAAGCCTTTGAAAGTTCAACTCATCCCCGGTCCAAATGAGGTCATGACCGCAACACCGCTCATTTGGCAGGACAACCGGTTCAATGCCCAGCCCGTTAAGAATTCTTACCGTGTCGACGGCAATCCTCAACAGGTCCAAATCCATCTCGGGGAAAAACCGATTGAAAAATGAGAGGCAACCCACAAAATAGAGAATTTCGCCCTGAGAGGATATCTTCAGATCAGGAGAGATCCAGTCCAGACGACTCTGATTCAAGCTAAGGGCCGTTTGCATGCGCATCAATCCTTGCAAGCAGCCGCCATGACTGAGATGCCCGGCCTCTTCATACTCTTTTAAAAGCAGGCGTAGGTTCCGTATGAAATGCGTGAAAGGAATCCCCTGAAGACACCTTTCATCACAAAGGCCGCATGTGAGACAGGACCAGACCCTTTCTCGAATATATTCGGACCCAAGCCCTTCTTCAATAACGTGTCGAGCAATAAGCCTTGGGGAAAAATCCCTGTCGACCTGGGCTAGGGGGCACGCTCCTGTGCACTTCCCGCAATCCACGCAATGGAAGACACGGGACTCTTCAATGAGTCGATCTAATGTGTCGCTTTTTTCCAAATGAGATCCTCAGGAACATTTCAGTTTTTGGAATGGCCCTTGTTGGACATAACCAACGGATTCCAATCTGTCGATGAATGCGCGGGATAAATCAGTCCTTGGCTCATTTATTATACTTTAGCCTTTTGAAAGTATGTCTCTGAGAGCGAGAGCTTGGGGATCTCTTGGAAGGGACAAACTTGATTCAGTGAGTAGTCATCTGCACATTGCTTTAGTATGGCGGGCGGTGAACTATCTCAACAGTGTGCCGGAAGATGATCTCAGATTCCCTTAAAGTCATCACCCCGCCCGCTGGCTTGCAACGCCTTCTGCACTGCTTCAAAGACCTTTCGTCCCTGTAAAGAGATTGCTGAGCTCTCGCCCAGCTTAAAAAAGCTAAATTTGTATGCTCATTTGTTGTTAAAGGGTGATCTCGGCAATCTGTATACTCTTTCTGTAAATGCCTCTATGTCCTCCAAAAATCCTTCTCGGTCGTCAAAGGAATAGGTTGCCCTTGCGAATCGTACGGATTCCAGGCCCAAGATATCCATGAGACCCCGGGTAGACTCTTCATTTTTCGCGGCCTGATGGGGACCGTGTCCATATTGACATGCCTTGTCTTGGCATCCTATCACCATGACTCCCTCTGCACCCTTTTCAAAGGCATAGAGCACCATGGGAAGATCCACGCGGCCCGCACACATCACTCTGATTGGATAAACAGTATAGGGAAGCGACGCCTCGGATTGACACAAATCCATGTAACACCGATAGGGTGCCCAATTGCAAAGAAAGGCTACGATGGACCTCCTGCTATTCCAAGAATGCATTTATCACCTTTTGGAAGTATTCCTGCTCAGCTTCAGGCAAAAGAATGGACCCTGTCGGGCATTCTGCGAGGCAATTTCCGCATCCTGTGCATAGTAGGGGCTCTATCCTGGAGCTGGCTGTCCCTCGGGGTATCTCCTCAAGGTGAGCGGCGCCTTCGGGACAGATATCTGCGCACTTGCCACAGCCGCGGCAAAATTCAGCATCCACCCGGGCAACAAGGTTATGCCCTGGATGGATTTTTTCAAAAATCCCTTCAATCGCCTCGGCCGCTGCGGATTTCCCCAGAATCCCTTCAGAGACGCCCCGGACTTGCGACCATGATGCCATATAAACGCCCGGGATGGCGGTCTCAAGGGAACCAAAGGCCTTTTTGGGAACATTGGCAAGGCTTTGTGCAAAGTCATCTCTCTTATAGGGGATGTCCTTGAATTCCTTTCTCCCCAATAGGATGATACCAGCCTCGATTCTCTCATAGCCAGGGGCTTCCTCAAAGGCCTTGCCATCCATGGACAGGAGCATTTTGCGCGTTCTCGCTCCAGGTGGTCTAAAAGCCTCCGCCCTTTTGCTATTAGAGCTTTTAACCCTTTCTACGATCAAATGAAATCTTCCCCGCTGCCCATCAAGCCGAACAGGCCTGACCGAAGCGATCACGCGAATACCGCTGTCTTGGAGCAACCGAAGACGTCGGCGATCGATCTTTCTCTCATCCGCAAGGAGCACTTCAGAAAATTGCCCTTTAAGGCTCATTGCAGTGGCGATCCCGGCCTCTGTTGCTCCCAAGACAAGGGCCGCCGGGCAGGGGGGCGGCGTCTTACCCATCAATGACCATGCCCTTTCGTGTTTTAATTGATGCAGCCCTGATCGAATCACACTGGATGCCCTGCCGAGCCTCTCTTTTTCACTTTGAAATGGAATCAGGCATGTTTCCTTGATATTGACCAGGGCTATATCCCGTGGTTCAAATCCTGACTCCCCGAAAAGCCGATGCTTCAGTCTAATGCGTTGGTCGTTGCAGGATTCGCAGGCAAAATCGAGATGACAGCAGGCGCATGAAGCGATCAAGGCACCATTCAGGCCCTTTTCTTGTATGGCTTTTTCGATCATTTGCCCCTTCTCAGGGTGACAGGCAGATGTCAAGACTTCAGCATGGGTCACCCCTTGAATCTTTCCCAAGGGCGCGATCATCCTGTCAAGTTGCCCGTCCAGATCCAATGTCCCATTACACGAGCAGATGAAAACGCCTATCCTTGGTGCATCGTCGCCCAAATGTTTTTTGGAGATTGTCTCCATCACCGCGGGAGACGTCCCTGAAAGGGCCTCCAGGGCGACTGCCCGGCCGGCTACCATGGCCCTGGCCCAGGACGTTGTTTTTGCAAGGTCCCCTATCCTCAGGACGCGAGAACATTCCTTTTCCAAAATGCCTTGGCCATCCTCGGCCAGGATAACCTGATCAAAATGTTCGGTCCTTTTGGTTGTTTTCCGATCATGGCAGATGGCGTCCAACTCACAGGAGGTTTCACACCTGAGACATTCGCTGCAGACCCCGCACTGGAGGCATCTTGAGGCCTCTTCGATGGCCACGTCTTCCGAGTAGGGACCTATGACTTCGTGGCTGTCCTTTATCCGCTCTGTGATCATTCGATGAGGGATCGAACGTCGTGATTGCCGTTGAATCGTCTTTGGGATCGGGTCATAATCATCATAGGGTGACTCAGATGTATTTTTTGAATGAGGTCTTTCAGTGGGTTTGAGGTCATGCATGATTCTTTCAGCTGCCCTGCGTCCGGATGCCATGGCCTCAACCACGGTCGTCGGACCTTTAACCAGATCCCCTGCGGCATAGATGCCGCGGACTTCGGTCTCTTCTTCACTGTCGTTCTCCAGGATCCCCGGAGTTGCCAGGTCTGGATTCTTTAAAATTCCATAGTAATCATGCGCCCTTTGACCGATGGCAACAATGGCGGTATCCGCCTTGACTAAAAAATCGGACCCATAGATTGGAATTGGCCGAGGTCGTCCGGATGCATCCACCTCTTTCAGTTCCATTTCTAGGCATCTGATTCGAGCCAATCGATCGTCTATTTCCTCGAATGCCACCGGAGTCGTGAGAAACATGAACTTCACGCCTTCTTCTATGGCCTGCTCCACCTCATGGGGGTCTGCCGGCATTTCCTTTTTGGTGCGGCGATAAAGAAGGGTGACGGATTGGGCCCCTGTCCGAACACTGGCCCGCGCTGCTTCAATTGCTGCATTGCCGCCCCCAATCACGGCAACCTCGCCGAGAGATTCGGGAACGATTCCAATCCACAGTTTCTTCAGAAATGAAACACACCCATGGATGCCTTGAATCTCTTCTCCCCTAATGTTCATTTTGAGGTCCTTTGAAGCACCTGTGGCCAAAAGGATTTTCTCGAAACCCTCCTCCTTGAGCTTTTCCAGGTCCTCCGCTGATGTCACCGGCGAATTGAATCTAACATCGACCCCCAGCTTCAATATCTGTTCGATTTCCTCTTCGATGATCTCCCTCGGGAGACGATAGGGCGCAATCCCTTGCCTTAGGAGGCCTCCGAGCTTGTCATCTGCCTCGATAAGGGTTGGGCGAAATCCGGCCTTTGCCAAATCGTGAGCGGCGGTCAACCCGGCGGGCCCGGATCCGATGATAGCGATTCGGGGTGCGTCAGGTTGTGGCATCGCCTGTCTTAAAGATCGATTGCCGCTTTCTCTTACTTTGTCTACTGCAAAACGTTTTAATGCGCATAGGGCAATAGGGTCGTCAACCTCCTGACGCCTGCACTCCCTTTCACATGGATGGTGACAGACCCGACCGCAAATCCCGGGGAGGGGATTCTTATCCAGGATAAGATCGTAGGCTTCGTTAAAGCGTCCCTGTGAAATCAACGCCACATATCCCTGGGGATTCATATCAATGGGACAGGCGGATCGGCATGGCGCCTTTTGCCGCTTATCGACGGCCATTGAGCTCGGTGCATTCAACCTGAATATGGGCTTCTTTCCCTCGGGGAGTTCCACAGGACAGGAGGAGAGACATATTTGACAATCCACGCACAAGTCCGGAACGACCCACTGAGGCCGCTGGTTCCATTCGACCTCTGCGCCGTGCTTACCTTCTTTTATGGCTGTGATTTCTGTGTCGGTATGTAGCTCTATGAGTGGATGATAGGAGATTTGAGAAATGAGGTATTGGTGCCATCGCTTTCCCTGGTCGCTCCAGCGACGGAATGGCGGCTTTATTTCGCAGTTCTTCTCAACAATGGCAACCCTTCTGCCACAGTTGGCCAAGGTTAGGGCCGCCTGAAGACCTTGCGGCATAGCCCCGACAATGAGTACCCCCTTATTGTAATCCATGCCCCCCTATTTCTGTTGTAAAACTCAGTTTTCTTTGACTGGATAAGAGGCCTGCCCTGGCGCGATTATCCTTTTAAATACCTTTCCTCTGCGAAGGATTAAGCGCCGTTTTTACTGAATATCCAATCCGGATTGATAGCCCTTCTCCATCCCGGCCAGATTCTTTTCTTCTGTGCCCTTTGGTACCGAAGCAACAATGGATTGCTTGAGTGCGTCATAGGAGACCGTTCCCGTGACGGCGATGACGAAGCTCAGAATGATGATGTTTGCCATCATCTTAACGCCCATCTCCTCAGCAAGACCGGTAGCTGAAATGGAATAGGAATCTACATCCTTCGGAATCTTTTTTGTGTCCACCTTAACCAGGCCGGAGTCAGTAAAGAGCGTCCCTCCCTCGACCAGGGTCCCGGTGTACCTGTCGAATCCCTCTTGAGACATGCAAACCAAAATGCTGGGATTTTCCACGTAGGGGTATTCTATGGGATCTGACGAGATCACGATCTGTGCAGCACAGGCGCCCCCCCGGGCCTCAGGACCGTAGGATTGGATGAGGGTTGCGTTCTTCTTCTCAAAGAGGGTCGCAGCTTTTCCAAGGATATTGCCTGCCAGAATGATTCCCTGTCCCCCAAATCCGGTAATAACGATCTCCTTGTACTGGCTTTCCGGCTCCATTATTCCTCCTCACGCCTCGAATCAGAGATGAGTTTCCCTTAAGTAATTAGCGCCCAAAAAGCCCGCTCAATAAAGCGGGGGCTCGGGGATCTCTTGGAAGAGACGAACTCGGTTCAGTGAGCGGGCTCTCGCACGCCAACTTAGGATGGCGGGCGGCGAGATATTGCTCAAATTCGCCTGAAGGTGATGGCTAAGTCCTCCTAATTGGTCACCCCGCCCGCTGGCTTGCAACGCCCCTTGCACAAATAGGAAGTCCTTTCGTTCCTGTAAAGAGATTGCTGAGCCCCCGCTTCCTAGTCCGAAGGGACACATCACTAGCTCCCCGCCGCCCCCTCCTTTTTAGGCCACTGGGTTTCTTTGAGTTCCGATAGCCGTGCAAGGCTCTCTAAAAATGTGGGTCGCTCCGTGTCAATGAACTTCCCAAGAACCATTTTCTCCCCTTCACGGATCACCGTTTCATCCGGATGGACGCCATTTCTGATCACACAGTTCTCTTTGTAAAGCTTGATCATATCAAGGGGCGGCCCAAGACGATTCCGCCGCCCGTAGGCCGTGGGGCAAGGGGCGATAACCTCGACGAAACTAAAACCCGGCTTTATCAGGGCCTCATGTACGGATTCTGTGAGTCGTCTCACGTCCAAAGAGAGCCACCGGGCCACGTAAACGGCCCCGCAGGCGGCGGCCAGAGAGGGGAGGTTCAAGGGTATCTCCCAGTTTCCAAAGGGAGTTGTGGTCGTCCGCGCTCCCGTGGGGGTGTTTGCTGAGGCCTGCCCCCCCGTCATACCGTAGTTCATGTTATTCACACAAATAATGGTGAGGTCGATATTTCTTCGGGCGGCATGGATAAAATGATTGCCTCCAATGGAAAACAGGTCTCCCTCCCCACTGAAAACAAAGACATTTAATCGGGGTTTTGCCAGCTTCAATCCTGTTGCGAAAGGGATCGCTCGGCCGTGGGTGGTATGAAAGGAATCCAGATTTAGGTATCCTGCAACCCTCCCTGAACATCCGATGCCGGAGACAACTGCGAAATCGTCGTATTCGATGCCCGTCTTTTGCAGCGCACTGATAACGCCTGAAACGGCACTCCCAATACCACACCCAGGACACCATATATGCGGAATGCGGTCCTTCCTTAGAAGCTCGTCCTTTGGATGCTTTTGTGATGGTCCGGCGTTCACTTTCTGATTCGTCTCCTTTTCTCAGTTACTCCTGAATTTGTCGGACGTCTTTCTCACGCCCTCCATGATTTGCTGCGGTGTGTGAATGCCTCCTCCGGCATGGGGAATCAGTGTCGTAAGGGCTTGGCCGGATGCACAGCGTTCCACCTCCAAGACGATCTGACCGAAATTCACCTCAGGCACCACAAAGGCATGGACCTGCTTCGCCAGATCCCTAATGACTTCCTCTGCAAAGGGCCAGATTGTATTCAACTTAAGGAGGCCGACTTGGATGCCATCCCTTCGCAAGCTTCTCATGGCTCGAAGGGCCGGCCTTACAGAAGACCCGTAGGTCACAATGACAATCTCCGATCCATCCAGGTAGTATTCTTCGTAATGGATAATCTTGCTCCGGTTTTTTTTAATCTTCCCTATCAAACGCGTGACCATCTTTTCCTGGGTCTCCGCATCCGTCATGGGATAACCTTTTTCATCGTGGGTAAGTCCGGTGATGTGAATACGATACCCCTCCCCTGCATCAGGCAGGACTGGGACCAGAGACCCATCCGTTTTGTAAGGAAGGTATTTGTCAGGAGGTGCTGTAGGTTTTTTTCGGTTAACCACCACAATCGCATCATCAGGCGGGATAGTGACGCGTTCGACGGTGTGCCCCACGACCTCGTCGGCCATGATCAACACCGGGCAACGATGGGTCTCAGAGAGGTTGAAAGCCCTGATAGTGAAATCGAACATCTCTTGCGGGGAACTGGGGCTGAGGGCAATGATTTCATAATGACCGTGGGAACCCCATCGGGCCTGCATGATGTCCCCCTGGCCGCAGAGTGTGGGAAGACCTGTTGACGGCCCCCCCCTTTGGATGTTTACGATGACGCAGGGTGTCTCAGTAATGATGCCGAGCCCCAAATTTTCCATCATCAGGCTAAACCCGGGGCCGGATGTGGATGTCATGGTCTTGGCCCCACCCCAAGCTGCGCCGAGCACTGCGGCCATGGAGGCGATTTCGTCTTCCATTTGAATAAAGATACCGTCAACAGAGGGAAGCCGTCTCGCCATTGTCTCAGCCACCTCGGTGGCCGGCGTAATCGGGTATCCTGCAAAGAATCGGCATCCCGAAGCCAAGGCCCCTTCTGCACAGGCTTCATCCCCGTTAATAAAATGATCCCCCGTCAAAACCGCCTTGGATGTCAAAACATCTCCTTATTCAAGACACTAGCCGTTTATATGGCCAAAGATTTTATGATTTGCGTCAAGTTTCTTAATGTTGCAGTGTAATTTGCAAACAGATGCTAGATGCTGGTTTCTGGATGCTGGTCGAAGATTCCGTCTTTAGCGGAGATGCAATCAGTAACTGTTCTTATTTTGTTTTATCCAGTATCGAGTATCTAGCAACCACCATCGCTTCGCCTGAGCAACCAAGTTAAATACTTCTCTACTCGCCCGTCCTCCGCAATAGCTTGTTGCTACGGAGGGTGGATCGGTTTCCCCGCCCCCCAAAAAGCAGGGTTCGGGACAGGAAGGAGGAGCTTCGCTAAGTGCATCTATTCCGAAGCCTCACAATAAATAGCGAATTCAGGACAAACCTCTTCACAGAACTGGCAACCAACACAGGAGGACGGCGCCGTGACATAGGGAGGATGATACCCTTTCTGGTTGAACGAATCGGACATCTCCAAAACCCCCTCGGGACAGAACTCCACACAAAGGCCGCAACCCTTACATCGGCTTTCAATAATATGGATCAGGGCAGGCGTGATCGCCTTCTCATCCCAATCGAGAGGCTTTCTCCACATTTTCACGGGCATTAATCCACCTCAAGACCTTGAAACCTTTTGAGCCGGTCTCCTAATATAATCCCTAAGATTCCGGCTCAACCTATATGTACTTCCAATTGGAATAACGCTAACGCTTTGAAAGCTTATTTGCTTATGAGGGGGCTCGGGGATCTCTTGGAAGGGACGAACTCGGTTCAGTGAGCGACCACGTGCACGCCGCCTCAGTAAGGCGGGCGGCGAACCTTCGCCACGATAGGCCGGAAAGTAATCTGTGAGTCCTCTTAAGCGGCCACCCCGCCCGCTGGCCTGCAACGTCCTATGCATAATCAAGAAAGCTTTTCGTCCCTGTAAAGAGATTGCTGAGCCCCCGCATAGTTGAAAAGGGCTAAAGTGAAACCTCAACTGCTATTATATTGAGAGGTAGCGTTTGTCAAGCAGCGTGAATTCCAAATCCCTTGATAGACTTAACTTCCCGGATGGTATTTTGGGCCTCACCTATACTGCTTGGGCATAATGTCGTATTTACTGACCTTATAGCCAAAGATCCTTTCAGTGGTCTTTAGGGCTCGTGACGCTCGCCTCATATTCCCTCGGCTGCTTTTTAAGGCATCGATCAGCAACTCCCTCTCAAATCGCTCCACAGCCTCTTTCAAGGATTGTGACTGTCTCGTCCCCGTATCCTCTGCCGTTTGGAGTGTTGGGGGCAAATGATAGCTGTGGATGACCTGATCGTCACAGAGTAAAACCGCCCTTTCCATACAGTTTTCAAGCTCTCGCACATTGCCGGGCCAATGATACTGGGTGAAGGCGTCAATGGCTGGCGTAGAAATCCTCCTGATGTCTTTCCCGTACTCTTCCGCATATTTTTCCAAAAAATAATCTGTCAGCAAAAGGAGGTCTGCCTCTCGTTCCCTGAGCGCCGGGAGATATATGGGATAAACATTAAGACGATAGAAGAGGTCTTCTCGAAAAGCGCCTTTATCCACGTGTTTTGCCAGGTCTTTGTTCGTTGCGGCAATCAGGCGTACATTCACGTTGATGGTCTTTGCACCCCCAAGTCTTTCCAACTCCTTCTCCTGGAGGACCCTTAATAATTTCCCTTGGCTTTCAAGGGCCAGAGATCCGATCTCATCCAGGAATATGGTGCCCCCATTGGCTCTTTCAAACTTCCCTTCTTTTTGTTGGTTGGCGCCGGTAAAGGCCCCCTTTTCGTACCCGAACAACTCCGCTTCAACAAGGTTTGCGGGCAATGCGGCGCAATTGACTTTCACCAAAGGTTTATCCGAACGCAGGCTGTTGTAATGGATGGCATTGGCCACCAGTTCTTTCCCTGTACCGCTTTCGCCCAGGAGAAGTACGTTCGCATTACTCTTGGAGACCTGCGTAATCAGATAGAAGACTTCTTGCATTTTTCGGCTGTTTCCGATGATATTGCTGAAGCTGTATTTCTTGCTAAGTTCCTTTTTAAGCCGAATATTTTCTTTGTTGAGAAGCTCTCTTTCCCTGTTGATTTCATCAAGCAGGGCCACTTTCTGGGCGATCAAGGTGCTGATGATGGTCAAAAATCTGACATCTTCATCCAATGGATAGGCTTCCTCAAAGATCCTGTCCACGCTCAGAGCGCCCACGACCCTCCTGCGATCTTTGATTGGAACACAAACAAAGGATACTCTAGATTTGTCGATGCGACGGCGGGTCTTTGTCCTGTCGAGAAAAAGCGGTTCTTCATTGATGTCGGGAACAGCCATGGGCCGACCCGATTCAATGACCCGCCCGGTGACCCCTTCTCCCAATTTATAGCGTCCTCTCGTCTTTTCAGCGGATGAAATGCCGTGCGCCACCTCGGTATGGATCTCGGATGTCTCCCTGTTCAGTATGGTGATGGAACCCCTATCCATCCCCAGGTGTTGTGACAACAGATCAAGGACCTTATAGAGGGCCTTTCTCAGGTCAAGAGTCGCGTGGATGGCCTTTGTGACCTCATAGAGACAGGCAATCTCGTCCGGCTTTTGTTTGGGCGTCTTTGTAGCCATGCATATGATCCTCACTTAGGTTGAGCACTTCAACGTTCAAGCCCGCCCTGGCGCGACAGCCTTTATCAGGATATAGCGCCAGGCTGTTTAAAAAAATACACCTCTAATCCATATCCTTGAAATCAGGTCTGGGCCAGGGGTTTCGAGTTGATTGTTAAAGAATTCCTAACCTCTCGTATCTGACTACGCAATGCTGGAGTCAGTTTTCTGATCAAACTGGCCGCTTCGGCGGCCAGAGGCGGCGCTGAACGCTGAACCCCTGAACCTTTGAACCTTTGAACCTTTGAACCCGACTAATGCCCAATTGAATACCCACAAAAATGTAGGAAATCAAGCACCATGTATCAAAAAAGTGTTTTTTTCTTTTGAGTTTGATTTTCTTTTGAAAGTATTAAATCTAACTTCTCGCAAATGACAGCATTTTCTTGACAAAACGATCGTTGTAGTTACAATGATCACATATGATGGTAATCAATGTAACTACAAACAGGAGTCTGCCATGCAACCAAAAAGCGTGGGCATTCGAGAGGCGAAAATCCAATTAAGCAAATTGATCAAATTGGTGAAGAGAGGCAATGAGGTTATTCTTACAGATCGTGGACAGCCTGTGGGAAAGCTTGTCCCCATCGAACCACAAAGCCTCCCCCTAAGGGCTCGTATCCAAAGGCTCGAAAATCAAGGTGTAATAGATCCAGGCTCCCAAAAAATGTCAAAAAAGATTCCAGCTCCCATCCCATTGACCGGCGATATAGCGCAAAGGATTCTACAAGGGGACAGGAATGGTGGCCGCTGAATCGAATCTGGTCATCTATTGGGATGCCTCTGCAATCATTTCGGTTCTTTTTCGCGACAGCCACAGTGATTCGGCGAGGACACTAGTGGAAGAGGAAGGATTTCACCTGATCTCTACCTTGGCCTACGCCGAGACATGCGCAGTGATCACGCGCCTGCAAAGGGACCGTGTTCTGACAGATGTATTGATCCAGGCTGCTTTTGACATGCTCCGCGAAGGGCCCTGGCGATATTTGACTTTTTTGCCGGAATGGGAAATGATTCGTTCGCTTTCGACAAAGTGGCCTCTTCGCGGGGCGGATCTCTGGCATCTTGCAACGGCAAAAGGACTTCAGAACCAGCTCCCGGAATTATACCTATTGACCTTTGATACCCGGCTTCAAGAGGCGGCAAAGGGAGAGGCGTTAGTCAGTGAATAATGGAAGACTCGATGCATTGGTCATCCACCCACTCCCCGAAAAGCCGACAGCAAAGCAAGTTGACAAATTGATGAATTTTTGACTAATTTGAATAATTTTTAACTAACTTGTTAGAATATAGGCATATAATGCCAACAATGAATAAAAGAATGCGTTATCCAAAACCAATGGCCAATATGAGAACGAGCCAAGGCTAAAAAGCCCCATAAGCAGAAAAGGCGGTCACAACATTGCGATGCCGGAGACGCAATTGACTTCCATAAATGAGATCAAACCATGAGCAAACTCGAAGACCTCGGTCCAAACGCTTCTGTCCAAGGCATCCTGCCGGGCTGCCTTGTGACCGTGGTGAGCGTCCAGTGGTTCGGCTCCGAGGCCCTTGAACTCACCTATGAAGATCCTGTCGGTAAAGTCGCGAACGAACTCCTTTACCGCCACGATGAGAGCCGTATTAGGGTTGCCCGGCAAGGCCGTCCCTGGAGCTTTGACGGCGACGGACAACTCTTTCGGCTCGTTTCCGAAGCGCACCGTATTCGACTTGCCCACCTTTTCGACCCTGTCCTGGCGGTTCACACCTCAATCGTTGAACCGCTGCCCCACCAGATCACGGCGGTCTATGGAGAAATGCTCCCCCGTCAGCCCCTGCGGTTTTTACTTGCAGATGATCCAGGTTCTGGAAAGACCATTATGGCAGGCCTTTTCATCAAGGAACTCATCGTCCGCGGCGACCTTCAACGCTGTTTGATCGTGTGCCCCGGCAGCCTGGCGGAGCAGTGGCAGGATGAACTCTACCGCCGTTTCCATATGCCTTTCGAGATTCTCACCAACGACAAACTGGAAGCCGCCCGCACGGGCAACTGGTTTCTAGAAAACAATTTCGTGATCGCCCGGCTTGACAAATTAAGCCGCAACGAGGACGTGCAATCCATGCTCCGGGCGCAGGAAGGCCGCTGGGACCTTGTGGTCTGTGACGAGGCGCATAAGATGTCGGCCACCTTCTTCGGCGGCGAGATCAAATACACCAAGCGTTACAAGCTGGGTCAGCTTCTCTCCACGCTTACGCGGCATTTTCTCATCATGACCGCAACACCGCACAACGGCAAAGAGGCGGACTTCCAACTCTTTATGGCCTTGCTCGATGGTGACCGCTTCGAAGGGCGTTTCCGGGACGGGGTTCATGCTGCAGACGTCTCCGATCTCATGCGTCGGATGGTCAAGGAGCAACTTCTCAAGTTCGATGCAACGCCCCTCTTTCCCGAACGACGCGCCTATACCGTGCCCTACAAACTCTCCGAAGCCGAGGCCAAACTCTACCGGGAAGTAACCGAATATGTTCGGGAAGAGTTCAACCGAGCGGAAGCCCTACAGAATGCCAAACGATCAGGCACCGTCGGTTTTGCCTTGACCATCCTGCAACGGCGCCTCGCCTCCTCACCCGAGGCCATCTATCAGTCCTTGCGGCGCCGTAAAGAGCGTCTGGAATCCCGGTTGCGTGAACTGAAAATTATGCAGCGGGGGGAGGGAATTACCGCTGAAATCGACGCCGGCGGACCCACGCTCGATCCGGAGGATGTCGAGGACCTCGACGATGCCACTGCAGAGGAAACGGAAACCGCCGAGGACCAGATCCTCGATCAGGCTACGGCGGCACGCACAATCACAGAGTTGAAGACCGAGATCGAGATCCTCAAGCGCCTGGAATCCCTGGCGCTTGCCGTTCGACGCAGCAGCCAAGACAAAAAATGGACCGAACTGGCCCAGCTCCTTTCGGAAATCTTCACGCCCGCGGTCATAGCGGGCTGCATTGCAGAAAAACCGGCGCCCTACGGATCGTCCCCCAGTCAGAAACTCGTTGTTTTCACAGAACATCGGGACACTTTGAATTATCTGGAGCAGCGAATTACGACACTTCTCGGCAGGAATGAGGCTGTGGTTTGCATCCATGGCGGCATGGGGCGTCAGGATCGCACCAAGGCACAGGAATCTTTCCGTCATGACCCTGAAGTGAATGTCCTCCTCGCTACAGACGCCGCAGGGGAAGGCATCAACCTTCAGCGCGCCCACCTTATGGTCAATTATGACCTGCCCTGGAACCCCAACCGCATCGAACAGCGCTTCGGGCGTATCCACCGCATCGGCCAGAGGGAGGTTTGCCATCTTTGGAATCTCGTTGCAGGTGAAACCCGGGAGGGTAAAGTGTACCGGACCCTTCTCGATAAGCTGGAAGAAGCCCGAAAGGCCCTGGGAGGGCAGGTGTTCGACGTTCTTGGAAAAGTCCAGTTTGAAGGCCGCCCTCTTCGCGAACTCCTTGTGGAGGCCGTGCGATATGGCGAACGGACAGAAGTTCGGGCCCGCCTTAACCAGGTCGTCGCCAACGCCTTTGATCGTTCAAGGATTCAGGATTTGCTTGAAGATCGGGCTCTGGCTCGTGATGTGATGGATGCAAGTCGCGTACATCGGATTCGGGAGGACATGGAGCGTGCCGAGGCCCGCCGCCTACAACCGCACTATATTGAGGACTTCTTCCTCGAGGCCTTCAAATTGCTCGGCGGAAAAACCCGCCAGCGTGAAACTCGGCGTTATGAAGTAACCCACGTGCCTGCGCTGGTGCGGAACCGCGACCGCCTGATCGGCACCGGAGAAACGGTGCTCCGGCGTTATGAACGGATCGCTTTCGAAAAAGACCTCATCAATCCCCAGGGCCAACCCATGGCGGCCTTCATTTGCCCCGGTCATCCGCTACTTGATGCCACACTCGACATCATTATAGAACGCCATCGCGATCTGCTTCGCAGGGGCGCAGTGCTGGTCGATGAAAGGGACTTGGGCGATGAACCGCGCATTTTGTTCTACCTCGATCATTCTATTCAGGATGCCGGTCTCACCCGATCGGGAAATCGCCGTGTGGTTTCCAAGCGCATGCTCTACATCGAGATGGATAGCGCCGGATCTGTGCATCATCTTCACTACGCCCCTTATCTGGATTATCGACCCTTGCGAGCAGACGAACCGGACATTAATACCGTTCTAAGCCGACCCGAGTGCACCTGGATCAATCGCGATCTTGAGCAAGAGGCCCAAGCCTATGCCATTGCCCAGGTGGTGCCGGAACACCTTGAGGAAATAAAATCCAACAAGGTCGAGCTCATCGCCAAGACGGAGGCGGCGGTTAAGGACCGTCTGACCAAAGAAATTAGTTATTGGGACCACCGGGCAGAGGATCTCAAACTCCAGGAGCAGGCCGGTAGACCCAACGCCCGGCTCAATTCCGCCGAAGCGCGCAAACGAGCCGATACTCTTGAGGCCCGGCTCCAGAAACGGATGGCCGAATTGAAACTGGAAGCAAAGCTTTCGCCGCTTCCCCCGGTAATTCTGGGCGGGATGCTCGTCATCCCTATGGGACTCATCAACAAAATATCGCCCTCGGTCGAAGTTGCGATGTCTCCCGCCGCCTACGTGGATACCCAAGCCGCTGCCGCCCATGCGCGACAGATCGTTATGGACATTGAGCGCGACCTAGGCTATGAGCCATTCGACAGGGAAAACGAAAAACTCGGCTACGACATCGAAAGCCGCATCCCCGGTACGGGCAGACTGCGTTTCATCGAGGTCAAAGGTCGAATCTCAGGAGCCGCAACCATCACGGTCACTAAAAACGAGATTCTTTACTCCTTAAATAAACCCGAAGATTTCATCTTTGCCATTGTCGAATTTGCAGGCGATACTCACCGTGTTCACTATGTCCGCCGTCCGTTCCAGCGGGAACCGGATTTCGGCGCGGCCAGCGTGAACTACAGTTTCAAGGAATTACTTGGAAAGGCAGGCCCGCCCTCATGATCTATCGACTCACGAATGTCGGCAGCAATAATGAAGGGTTTAACGCGCTTGCGGCCCTGGCTGCTGCAACCAATCATATCGAATACGACGCCCTGGAACTGGATTTTGCCGGGATATCCTGGTTCGATGCAAACATGGTTGCGCCCTTAGGCGCCATTCTGGCCCGTGTTCGGGATCGGTACAATACGGTCTCCATTGTCGACATTGCGTGGGGGCAGCTCTCGATCCTTCAGCGAAATGGCTTCTTAGACGGTTTCGGTTACCCGGCGCCATCGACTTGGGGAGGCACAGTACTCCCCTATATCCGCTTCAAAATCACGGAAGCCAACCGGTTTTACGATTATCTCGATGAATACCTGCCGGGAAAGGGGATGCCGGAAATGACCAGTGAATTCTCCCTGCGTTTTCAGCAAAGCCTGGGGGAAGTTTTCATCAATTCACAGTCACACTCCGGCTCAAGTTTGGGCGTATTCGTCTGTGGGCAGTTCTATCCTGCCAAACAACGGCTCGACATCTCGATAGCCGACTCCGGGATCACCATTCCGGGCGAGATAAACCGGCGTTTCGGAGTCAAGGCGAATCCAATCAAGGCCTTGCGCTGGGCTTTGGTGGAAGGGCATACCACAAAACAGGACAGTCCGGGTGGCGTGGGGCTGAAACTGCTTCGCGAATTCATTGCACTGAACGGAGGGTGTTTCCAGATTGCCAGCGGCAAGGCCTTCTGGCAATATCATCGAGACGAAGAAACATTTCAGGAGCTTGAGCATGAGTTTCCTGGTACGGCCGTAAATCTTGAGGTATACACTGCTGACACAAAATATTATGGGGCCAAAAGACCCTGAATGGAGACAAAAATATGAGCGAACCGATCATTATACGCGTCGCCGACCTTGTCGGCGGACCCCGCGCCGTGGATGCGGCGGACGGGGAGAAAGTTTTTGAGAAAATCTTGCCCGTGATTCAAGGAGGGCGAAAAGCTCGGCTTTCTTTCGACGGTATCACCATGGTCATCACCGCATTCCTCAATGCGGCCATCGGCAAACTATACGGTGTTCTGCCCGAGGATCAGGTAAGCGATATGCTCGAGGTGCGGGATCTCCTCACTGCGTTTCAGCCATCGCTGGAAAAATCCATTGAATGGTCGAAGGCCTACTATCGCGACCCCGAAAGAATGGAGAAAGCCATCAGGGAGGAATTGGGCGATGAGGAATAAGGCATTTGATGCCGGCAGCCACTCGTTTTCGAATACCGATGCCATCCTGGTTGATGCGAACATTTGGCTCTATCTTTACGGACCGGCAGCCAATCCAACAAACTCGATGGTCAGAACTTATTCCAATGTTTTTTCTCGAATCCTTGCAGCCGGTTCCAGGCTTTTCCTGGACGTTCTGGTCCTTTCAGAGTTCATCAACCGGTTTGCTCGTCTTGAAATGAGGCGCCTTCAGCCTGACCAGCGCAATTTCAAGGCATTTCGTAGATCCGCCGACTTTCTCCCGGTGGCTCGTTCAATCGAGGCCCAGGTGAACCAAATACTCATGGTGAGTCAACCGGTTGACCATCCCTTTGCGGAGTGGAATCACGCGGATCTTCTGAAGGATTTTTGCGCCGGCGCCGTGGATTGGAATGACCAGCTTATCGCGGAGAACTGCCGCAAGAACGGGCTTGCGGTGCTCACGAACGACGGTGATTTCACGGATGGCGGCATCTCGGTCTTTACTGCCAACAACAAACTCCTGGCGGCTTGCCCATGAACCAGAATCATCGCAAAAAACTCATCGAAGTGGCCTTACCGCTACCGGAGATCAATGACGCCTCGGCCTATGACAAGATGCCGGGCATAGGGCCCCATCCGAAGGGGATTCACCACTGGTGGGCACGACTGCCGCTCCCCACGGCCCGGGCGGTGCTTTTCGCATCGGTCGTAACCGACCCGTCCGATGATCCGGTATGGAAGGACAAAACCGAAGCGAAACAGGATCTTGAACGCGAAAGGCTTTTCGGCATTGTACGACGAATGATGCAAAAGAAACTGCATGAGCACCCGGAGGTCTATGCCGAAGCCCGGGCCGAGATGCTCAAGCACTGCAACGGTAAACTCCCCAACCTGTTCGATCCCTTTGCCGGGGGCGGGTCCATCCCCCTGGAGGCCAACCGCCTCGGATTCGAGGCCCATGCGGGGGACCTCAATCCGGTGGCCGTGCTCCTCAACAAGTGCAACCTGGAAATCGCCCCGCGCTGGGCAGATTGTCCGCCAGTAAATCCCGAGTCCCGCAAAAAGATCGGCGGCAAGGAGGGTTGGAGCGGCACGCACGGGCTCGCCGAGGACGTGCGTTATTACGGGCGTCTTATCCGGAAAAGGGCCATCGACAAGATCGGCCACTTGTATCCAAAAGTGGCCCTGCCCAAGGAGTACGGCGGCGGCGAAGCCAACGTCATCGCCTGGATCTGGGCCCGTACCGTGGCCAGCGACAACGCCGCTGCCGGAGGAAAGCATGTACCACTGATTTCCACATACTGGCTTTCCAGCAAGAAGGGCAACCTCGCCTGGTTGGAACCGGTGGTGGATACAGCGGCGGGGACATATCACTTTGAGGTCAAAACCGGAACGCCGAAGGATCGCAAGGCAATTTCGGCGGGCACCAAGGCGGGTAGAGGCGGTTTCTACTGTCTTCTAACCGGAACTCCTTTTACCTTCGATTACATCCGAGATGAAGGGCGGGAAGGCCATCTTGGAAGAAAATTGCTCGCAATCGTTGCCGAAGGCAGGAGGGGCAGGGTCTATGTGCCAGCGACTGCCAAACAAGAAAATACCGCCGAATCCGCAATCCTACAGGATTATCCCGAAACTGACCTTCCGGAACAAGCGCTTGGCTTTCGCGTTCAAAAATACGGGATAAAGCAGCATTGGATGATGTTCACCCCCCGCCAACTCACAGCCATGGTGACCTTATGCGATTTAGTGAAAGGGGTCAGATACCTCCGGTCAAACCGGAGGCTTGAAAAATGTGAACCGCTCAAAGCGG